>CALBTS010000959.1 GCA_937968035.1 uncultured Methanomethylovorans sp. | reverse complement strand
CATATGGGACCATGACAGGGACACCGAACGTTGACTGGTTTTTATCAAGATTGTTGGATCGTTCCTGTGGGCTTTGCCTATCCGATGCACAGTTTGTTGAAGAATTGGAGCATGTCGGTGCAGGATCCGGAGGGATATTCTATCATCCGTACCTCGGAGAAGGTGGTGAGCGTGCTCCGTTCGTCAAGCCCTCTGCATCTGCGCAATTTATCGGTTTGAAATCAAGGCATTCCAAGTATCACATGATCAGGGCAGTTTGCGAAGGTGTGGCATATTCGATGAAGGATTGCTATGAAAAATTCCCGATTGATCCGAAGGTGATCAGGATCGCTGGTGGGGGATCGAAGAATGATTTCTGGTGCAGGATATTTTCCAGCTGCGTAGGAAAACCGATCCAAGTAACGTATGGAGATGAAATCGGCGCGAAGGGTGCAGCTATAACGGCCGCTACGAGCATTGGGTTCTTCAGTTCTCTTGAAGAAGGTATGGATGCGATGATCAGTGTGGCTAAGTGTTTTGAGCCTCAGCCATCCGAAGCCAATTTGTATCAGGATGGATATAACATCTATCGGAAAATAGTAGATGCCATGTGGGATGTTTGGGATGAACATGAAAAATTCGTGTACACATGTATGAAATAGAGGGAGATACTATGAGAAAAGAAGTAATCATGCCGAAAATGGGATTGGATATGACAGAAGGAACCATCACGCGTTGGTATAAGAAGATCGGCGACCGGATTGAGAAAGATGAACTTCTGTTGGAAATCGAGACTGACAAGGCAGTGACTGATGTGGAAGCTGCTGTCTCAGGAACATTGGCTGAAATCGTTAGAGGGGAAGGTGAAGAGGTCGATGTAGGTACTGTCATCGCTTGGATCGAGACGACCTGATGCTATAAACGATCGAGCTATATGTAAGAAGGAAAGGATATGAGCGTCACATGGCAACCGAAATAGTTTTTTCTCAATCCGGGGAAAGCGGGACCAGGGCAATCATCCATGACTGGCTTGTCCATGAAATGGAAATAATTCAGGAAGGTCAGGTTCTCTGTAGGGTGATGGTGGATGAAACAATCCATGAAGTGAAGGCTCCATGCGAGGGTTTGTTGCTTAAAATGTTTATTAAGGAAAAAGAGCATTTCGAAATACCCGCAATTATTGGAGTTGTCGGCTTAGAGCCTTCCAGTATTGCAGATCTTCAACCGGTGAAGTCTTTCCCTGCCAGGCAAGATAGGATCATAAAGATCAAAGGGGTGAGAAAAATCATAGCTGAACGAATGCACAAATCCCTGCAAACGACCGCACAACTGACCATGCATGCAACAGCTGATGCCCGAGGGCTTCTTGCGTTCAGGAAACAATGTAAAGATGCCGCCGATTCAGAAATGCGTTCTATTTCCATCAACGACATGTTACTTTGGATCGTGAGCCGTGTGCTTGAAAGATTCCCCGGTATGAATGCATTAATGCTCGAGGAAAGTATTATTGAGAAAGCACGTGTGAATCTTGGCTTTGCTGTCGATACGCCCAGAGGTTTGATGGTTCCGGTCATCAAAGATGCCCGATTCTTGACTATGCGGGAGTTGTCGGTACAAACAAAAAAACTTGCCCAATTGTGCATCCAGGGGAAATTTCCCCCCGCAATCTTAGAGGGTGGGACATTTACAGTCACCAACCTGGGTATGTTTGGTATTAATGGATTCACCCCGATCCTGAATACTCCGCAGGTGGCCATACTCGGAATCGACTCGATCGAATTGAAG
>CALBTS010000958.1 GCA_937968035.1 uncultured Methanomethylovorans sp. | reverse complement strand
ACCATCCTCACATCATTGCGTCCCAGGTCTACGAGCATGATATGTTCTGCCCTTTCCTTCTCATCTTTAAGCATGTGAGAGGCAAGTTCTTTGTCCTCGTCCTCATCCTTCCCCCTGGGGCATGTACCTGCAATGGGATTGGTGATGACCTTCCTGTCATAGACCGTCATGAGGGTTTCGGGACTTGCACCCACGATACCGATATCCTTGAAATTGAAAATGTACATGTAAGGGCTTGGGTTTATGTCCCTGAGCCTTATGTACAATTGCAGTGGTGTCTGGCTCATTCTCACAGTATACCTGCGTGAAAGCACTACCTGGAAGATATCTCCGTCAACGATGTGCTGCTTTGCATGCAGCACTGCCTTTTCAAAAGTTTCCTGATCAGTGCTTGGTACAGGTTCTTCTGACCTGACCTTTGCCAGTATATCGGAACTGATGCCTATCACAGAGGACATGTGCAGTGAACGTTCCATGAGCTGCGCATCTGCTAAAGCGTGTTCGTATACTGCTTCAAGATCACTTTCCTTTGTAACGAATGGTGTGATGACCAGATATGTTTCATTGGTTATGTGGTCAAAGACAAATGTCTTGGTCATTATGGCAAAATGCATCTCAGGCGTGTCAGCATCCGGCTTTTTCTCCCTGCCGAGCCAGGAATCGTAGACCAGCTCATAACTATTATAACCGATAGCTCCTCCAAGGAAGGTTTGCCTGTCAAAGCGTTTCTGATTGAGGAGTTCAACATTGTTGCTTGTAGGGAACACTTCTCGGAAAGCAGCAAGATCATCATCCTGTTCCTTTAATTGTACCCGGAACCTGCCTCCAATAAGCGATTCAGTAGTCCCCATTGCTTTTACTTTATCATAGACGAACTTTGAAAGCTCGGAGTTCTTCTGGCAATCGATGGTGAGATATCTGTCCTTTATAGCTACCACGATCTCTGGTTCCGAGCCCACAAAAGAGTATCTAGCATGCCTTTTTTCCTTTTCTACTGATTCAAGAAGATATGAATAATTCGCATTCTGCAAGGTCGCATACAATTGCAGGGGAGTACATATGCTATCCACCTTTGCCATAAGCTGTATGATGGCAGGTGTTTGTGAGTTTTCAACAAGAGCAATGAAATCTTCTTTATTAAGATCGAACTCAACCATTTGCACACCTTATCTGTGAAATGAACCTGCGCACTTTATCAGGGTCCTTCTTTCCATTTTTCTCAACTCCCGATGCGACATCCACTGCATAGGGCCTTACTTCTTCCACTGCCTGACGCACATTTTCGGGGTTCAGGCCGCCTGCCAGCATCACCGGGGCTTCAAGCCTTTCCACTATCTGCCTGCTCACATACCAGTCATGCACAGTACCGGTCCCGCCCACAATGCCGGCTTTGCTGGAGTCAAGCAGTACGCCATCTATGAGATCATTCTCGAACCTTTCTTCCATTGTAGCTATTGCAAGGTCCATCTCTTCCAGAATGTTATGTTTGTCAGCAGGTATGGCGTATGTCTTGATGATCTTCTGCCGGACATTATTCCTTATGTATTCAAGGTCTGCAAGCAGGAGGTCGTTATGCAGCTGGACGATGTCCGGCTTGCATATGTCAATAAGCTCCACAGCTTCCTCCCCGTTCTCCGGCATGATCACGAGCACAGAATCCACGAACAACGGCACCTGTGAGATAAGGGATGATGCAGTTGCAGCGTCGAGCTTTCTGGGGCTGTTCACAGGTACTTCCGTTACAAAACCCACAGCATCGGCTCCAAACTTCACGGCCATTGCTATGTCTTCAGCACACCGCATACCGCAGATCTTCGCTCTTACAGGAGATCTCATATTCTATGCCTTCAAAGGTCTTGTCGCTGAACTGTCTGAGCTTTTTCATGGCCTTGCCTGAATCAATGACTGCCTCGACCATGGGTATGGCTTCCTTCAAAGAGTCGGCTGCACCTGCAACATAGAGTGCTGCTGCAGCATTTATGACAATAAGATCTCTTTTAGGTCCCTTTTCCCCTTTGAAAATGTAGATCATATCCTTTGCATTCTCTGCAGGTGTGCCGCCTACGATATCTGTAGCCTTTGCCCTTTTGATGCCCAGGTCTTCGGGAGAGATGACGTATGTCCTGATCTTGCCATCTTTAAGCTCTGCAACCTGCGTTTCTGAGATGTTGGAGATCTCGTCCATGCCGTCCCCATGTACGATCATAGCCCGCTTTGCACCCATTTTCCTGAGCACCTGTGCGAAGATCTCACAAAGGGCAGGGTCGTATACGCCTATGAGCTGTGCATCCGCACTTGCCGGATTTGTCAGAGGACCCAGGATATTGAATATAGTCCTTACACCCATTTCCTTCCTTATGCCTGCAACTCTTTTCATTGCAGGATGGAATACCGGCGCAAGCATGAATCCGATACCTATCTTTTCAATTGATGTTTTCACATATTCAGGGTCTTTATCGATCTTTATCCCCAACTGTTCCAGTACATCCGCACTACCGGAAAGGGAAGTAATTGCCCTGTTTCCATGCTTTGCCACGTTCACTCCTGCAGCAGAAGCAATGATGGCAGCAGCAGTCGAAACATTGATTGTATTATGTCTGTCAGCTCCGGTTCCCACGACATCCACAAGTGTGCCTTTCACATCAGGGTGTATGCTCCTGGCAGCTTTTTTCATACCGCATGCGAACCCTGCGATCTCATCAGCAGTCTCACCTTTCATTTTCAAAGCCATGAGCAATCCGGCTATCTGGGCATCTGTGGCCTGAGTGAATATCTCTGTGATAGCTTTCTCAGCCTCTTGCAATGTCAGGTTCTCACCTGCACTTACTTTCTGTATATAGGACTGCATGATAACACCATTGTAGACATCAATGTTTTAAATTGTACATTGATGTATAATTAAGTGATGGCATATATACATTGCTGTTGAACAAGAAATGTCAAAAATTATTAAAGTTTGAGTAAAATAACATGAATGAGATAGTCCTGAAGAATATATTATATCCGTTGAAACCAAATATATTAATGAGGGAGCTCAATATGATATACATAGCCATAGATGGGGACGATATTCATCAAAAGTTCGAGAA
>CALBTS010000957.1 GCA_937968035.1 uncultured Methanomethylovorans sp. | reverse complement strand
GAAGAAGCCGTGCAATTTCAACGAACAGGATGAAATTCAAAAAGATTACACTCTATTTATTTTTATACTCATATCCTTCTGGAAGTGATTTAATAAAAAATTTTGTAAATTCTTTTTCTTTAGGATGATATTTGTACTCTCCTGCAAAACCAACTCCAATAAAATTGATACAAATCCCAATAAAAACGATTGATATTAGAATACATTTAAAGCGTTTCATTTTTACTCCATAAAGTATTAAGATAACCCATTGTTAAGGGATCGACGAGGACGCATAGCAGAATTGGCGAACCTCCTTCAATAGCCTGTTATGTATTTTAAGCCTCTTCAATTTTGTTTTTGAATTGATTCGCAGCATTAATAAGAGTGTCACATTCGGATATGAATTTTTCCACTAAATTTCTTCCTGTTAACGTCGACTCCTAAAAGTAAGGATAACCAGATCTGCATAAATATTTGAAATATCAATATTGAAATCATTAACATTGTTTGGAGAAACTTGCAAATTTCCTCTTCAATTTGGCATATCGTTGACTAAGCACTAATATCAAAGGAGACCAACCCTGATTCTCAGGCAGGCCAAAATAGCAAAAGCAGTGAAAACCTTTATTGGCAAGGGCTTTGGTAAGAAATTATAGACAAAGTCAACGCTGATTTAACCTATGGCCTGGCGCAGCCAGGGCATCAGGTTGAAATCAATGATAGATGCTGGTTCCAAAGTAGCCAAATATCATTCTTAAAAAGCTATACGCAAACCCGTGATTCGAGATTGAGTCGCCGATCGTTACGACCCCGCTTCCAAGCGACACTAAGTCTGTGACAACTGAAGACACTTTACTCAGTGAGTTCGAGTCGATTCCTTTCTTTTCTGGGTGTTCCTTCATGGTACGAACAAGGTCGTTCAGCGCCTCAAGTAGCTCTTAGTGGCGAGAGGCAGGAATTCTAACGCAGTAATTCTGAATATCTTGCTGCGTCAAAAACGATGCCCTGTCACGATGAAGTTCGATGGACGCCTCGAAGGTACTGGTATTTCCTATTTGATATTCCGCAGGAAAATCATCCAGGCGAGGAGAAAACTCAATTGATGTGCCGAATAGGCAGTTATTGGTTGTCATCATGATGATGGCGGTTTGGCGAGAAATTCTGTTGCTATGAATCTGGACAAATCCGGGACTACCATCAGAAAAACCATTCTGATAGATTGGGATCGAAGTTTTCTCTCGGAATTTAACTAGGCTCGGGACGTACCCCTCTGGACCCAAGACACAAATTACGAAGCCCTCTGGTACACCGTAGTCATCAGAGAAATGGATAACCGCGTCACCGCCTCGGTAGCAACGTGTCTCAGCGCCAGGGGGCCGAGTTTCTACCGAGACTGGGGTCGAAATGGAGAATGGAAAGATCGCGGCATTGTCGGATTGGTTTCGTGCTCTTCGGTACTCAAAAGTCCAGTTTAGGTATTCGGCTTGAGCAAAATGCACCTGCACCCTTCCATTGGATTCAATCCGTTGAACTATCGCGTATTTGGTGAACATGTCTTCTTCCTTTTCACTTATCCCATTCTACCCGAAGGGGCCATCGCAGGAGCTTTGCTGCGAGCTTAGCGAGTCCGTCTACAGCCTCATATTTAAATGGCTACTGTATTTCTTCAGCCTCACCAGATAGAAACTTATCAGACTGAACATCTTTTACATTTTGTAGCTTTTCTTGGTATTTTTTTAAATCTATAAACCAAAAGCTTCTTCCACAAGGAGTGCCTGTTCGACCTGGCTTTGTGTTGAACTTGGTCTCTAAGAAAAATTTTTCACCCAGGCGATAGCCAGTGACGCTAACTATTCGCTTGTCATTTTCTTTGGTGAACTCGTCCAATGTTTCCTGAGTTGCCACCTTTTGCAATTTTGAACTGGCCAGCCAGTTAACAGGCCATGCTTTACCAGTCTGATCTACCACTTCAACTTTATGGATCTCTGTGAAAGTGATGCCATTTGGAAGTGAAATTCCTATTTCAGTTTTCTCACCTTCGTTAAGCTTTGCTTTTTGCTTAGGCTCTTGATGCCAAAGCCAGCGTCCTTTCTTGTACTGCCAAGTCTTGGTGATTCTTTGCTTCCAATCTCTTGGTATTATGAAATACCTGATATTGTCAATTACCACAGGTCTTCTGCCCGTGGAGCGAATAGTCAACTTGTGTGTTGGTCGATTTGGTGAGTCAAAACCAAAAGTCGATTCACACAGCAATTTAGCCTTATCTAAGCCATGCTGCCTAAATCGGAGCCAAAGGCCAAGTAAGCCAGCAACGGTACCAATTGTTCCTGTGACCGCTCCCCATATTGCGAGTACTTCGGTTTGACTCATAACTATCCTTGCAATTTAACAATTTTCTCCCCTGGCGGTGAGGAGCGGCAGCGGAACACAGATCAGGTGCAGAAAAAGGTTAGATAATAGATTCAGTTTTGCGGCCAATACATTCTTGCCATTTCAAAATTTTCAACGGCTTTTTTCTTTTCGCCAATAATTGTGTATAAATCTCCTAATTCTTTATAAGCGGCAAAGAATTTAGGATCTATATTTAAAGTTTGCTCATATTCATATATAGCTTCTGTGTATCTATTGCGCATAAAATATGAATAGGCAAGATGATAGTGCCCAAGCAAGAATTTGGGGTTTATTTTAATTGTTTCCTTTGCATAATATTCTGCTTTGTCATAGTTATTTACCAATCTATAATTATTACTCATGTTGATGAGTGCATTCGTTTTAAACTTTGTTTCGTGTTCAATAGCCTGCAAATAATTTTTGATCGCAGTTAGAGGTTGCCCCTGTAGTTCATAACACCGCCCTAAATAGTAATAATAATTGCCGTTGGATGGGTCTTTATCAGAAACATTTGTAAAAATGGATATATCCTCTTCGATATTATCAGATTTTGGAAGACGGGTATGGAGCTCATTCACCCAGTACTCTTGGTTCTCCGTACACGATTTAACTAAATTTCTAATGAAATTAGTTGCTGATTTAGAATCTTTTTTGAAAATATAATATTCATAAATGTTTCTATTTGGAAAAATATTACACGGCGCATAATTTAATGACTTCGATAAATAGGATAGACCCTTTTCAAACTCACGCCTTTCAAACTCAAGGACCCCATAATTATTATAAAACATAGCCCATTCCTTACTATACGATGGGTTGCATTGTTTTAATATAAATTCGGCTTCATCGACATTAGGTTGCCACAGCACTCTATGAAAAAGTGCAAGACACGCATTGAAATCCTTAGGGTTGGCTGAGACAAATTTTTTCAATTCTTCGATATTATAATTTTCAAAAACATCAACGTCATTACCGAACCCAAGAAAGCTCAAAGTCTGAACATAGTCTTTTGTCCTCGTTCCAATAACATCTAACGTTTCAAGTTTCTTCCTGACAACTATTCCACCGCTTGGGGATTTTTTTCCAACGAATTTTATTCTATCCAATAATTTCAATTCAACAATTTCATTACCATTCCCATGATTGTACTTTAATTGAATATTATAACTCCCCATTCGCTCATTTGATATAAAGTATTTCTAATTTTCAAGTTGCG
>CALBTS010000956.1 GCA_937968035.1 uncultured Methanomethylovorans sp. | reverse complement strand
TTGATGATTTTGCAATGATGGGAGAAGTTGTCGGACGCCGCTATTCCCGCCTCAAAGAAGAAAAGATGCCTTTTCCTGATCTGATCCTTATAGATGGAGGACCAGGACAGCTATCTGCAGCAAAAGATTCACTTGACAAGCTGGGGCTGGATGTTCCTGTCATTGGCCTTGCCAAAAGGTTTGAACACATAATCACTACTAAAAAAGGCCCAGGTGAAGTGATAGTTCTGCCTCATAGCTCTCCTGCCCTGAAACTCCTTATGCATGTAAGGGATGAGGCGCACAGGTTCGCCGTGTCTTCCCACAGACGCAGAAGATCTGCCAGGCTTACGCATTCCATACTTGACGGCATAAGCGGCATAGGAGAAGCAAAGAAAAAAGCGCTTATCACTTATTTTGGTTCTGTGGAAAAGATCGGCCAGGCCACAATGGAAGAACTGTGCCAGATCGAAGGTATAAACAAAAAACTTGCGCTGCGCATATTGGAAAAATTCCAGGAACATGGCCCATGGAATGGGGCTGACAAAATGTGAAACCTACAAGGTTATATATATACAAATCAATAATAAAAATAATAATATGGTCACTAAGAACGCAATATTGGACAGTGGCTATTCGGTGAGGTATTAAAGATACTGAGGGATATAAAAATGGGGAAAGAACTTAATTTTTTTGGACACATTAAGAAGCCAGACATCAGAATGCTGCATGATATGGATGATGTCCTCTATGACACGGAGTGGAGCCGGACAGCAAAGAACACTGAACTCTATTACATGTACAGGGATCTGTACAGAAATGAAAAGGAACATGAAGTTATTAGATCTCAGCAACTGAGATATGACATCACTGTTATTCCGCCCCAAATGCTTGGGAAGGAGTATGTTAAAACAGCCGGACATTATCATCCTAATGTGCCAGAAGCTCACGTTTCTTATGCAGAGCTCTATCAGGTTCTTGAGGGCGAAGCTAATTACTTATTGCAGAGGATGGCAGAAGAAAATGTTGAGGACGTAGTGGTCATTGAGGCAAAAGCCGGAGATATAGTAATGGTTCCTCCGGGATATGGTCACATTACCATTAATTCTTCCGATAAGACCCTTAAGATGGCAAACTGGGTATGCAGTGAGTTCTCGTCCATGTACGACCCCATCAAAGAACATTCGGGCGCCGCATATTATCTTCTTGGGACAGGTTATGTGGGCAACCCGGAATATACTAACATACCACCTATACGCTATCTGAAACCCACAGATCCTTCTATGCTGGGGCTTGCTAAGGGCGAGGATATGTATAATCTTGTTAGCGATCTCAGTAAGCTGGATTTCCTGAAAAATCCGCATTTATACAGTGCAATGTTCTCAAAGCTACTTGCAAATGAATGAAAGACTTTGCATATCTGCATCGATAGTGTATAATATAAGAAAGACAAATAAGTTCTTTGAGGTCTATCGGTGCAGAAAAACTACTGTATCCAGTTCACATCAGCAAAGATAGAAGATCTGATGTTCAGAACAACTTTTGATCCGGTTACACGGGAAGGTAAGGTAGTGGTCAACCTATCCATTATCGATAAGAAAGATTTCGATGATGTGATGGGAATATTCGAAATGGCTATTAATAGTGGTCTGTCAGTAAGTCCCTTTATAAGAATACTCCATGAAGGGGATAATGTTGCAGGGATCTCCGTGGGTCCGGATGAAGTTGGTTTTGTCACAATGTGCAGCATCACCATAGATGGTATCCTGCTCAAGAAAGGTGTGTTTGTGAACCCCAGATTTGGCGGATTGGTGGAGATCAAGGACGGAACACCTCTTAGGTTCACCAATGTGCTAACCTATCACAGTACTACGATCGATCCTCTGGAAGTACTCATGTCCCAGGAGATCACATCGGTCACTGAAATGCTTAAAACGGGTTCCGGAAAAATACTGGCGAACCTCAGGGAAGCTCCCATGGTTGCAAGGGATGATATCGACCGAATTCTTTCAGATATGATGGATGCTGGTATCACAGGTATCCTCGAAGTGGGAGAGCCAAATACACGCATTCTGGACGTGCCTGTGGAAAGGGACCATCTTGGCATCGTTGTGATAGGCGGCACCAATCCTATGGCCATTGTTCAGGAACACGGTATAGGCATAAGAACAAATGCTATGTCCACGGCAGTTGATTTCAGGGAGCTGCGTCATATCAATGAGTACAGATGATAGCTCATTGCTTCGAGATCTGGGCGCCAATGATCGAATCAAGCCTGCGTATGAACTCATCTTTGGAATTCTGAGGAATAGTTGCCCCGGCTGCAATATCATGCCCGCCTCCGGCCCCTCCTACTTCTGCAGATACAAAGGCTAATGCTTCTGATAGGTTTAGCCCTTTTCTTACAAGGTCCTGTGTGCCTCTTGCTGAGACTTTCACGCCTCCTTCGGCATCTGCAAATGCGACTATTGGATAATTCCTGTCAGCGATAACCGATGTGCTCATGCCTGCAACAATGCCTATAATTGTTTCTTTTATATTTGAGCCTGCATCGAAATACTGTAGGTTACTGAGCTTTGTAATTCCATTTGTCTTTACAAATTTAAGCCCATCTACAAGGTTAGATCGATGCTCAGTAAGTAATCTGCTTGCTTTCTCATACGCCTCTTCCCTATCTCCCATGCATACAGCCATCCCTATTTCGGCATTATCGTATCTTCCTGTTGCGTTCAGCAATGTCGAATACTCGGTGGCATCCCGCATTTCAGTGCCTTCCCTTTCGTTCAACAATATATAAACTTCTCCTATAAGTCTCTCCAGTTTGCAGGATTCCTGTCCTGAAGAAAGACCATGTTGTAGAAGAGCAGAGACAATTGTTTGTTTTTCTTTCTGTTCCAGGTCTATCCATCTTCGCCAGCGATCGTCATCTCCAAAACGAAGCCCTATACGGTGAAGGAACTCTATACACGCATCCTCATCCCCGGTCAGACCGGGAAGGTATGGATCTGATGCAAACTGCAGCAGTTTGAAAATGGGCCTTGTTTGCTTGCCAAAGAGCATGACATCTTTTTCAAATGACAATATCCCTTTAGATACGCCCTCTTCAAGGATCTCCCTATTGAGACTTATAAGATGACCATTACGTCTGTTCTGCATATCTCCAATTGCACCAACTATTGCGAGACCTGCAAGGTCATGGTTATCTCCAAGTTCGTTAGCCAGCAAATATGTTGTTCCGGAACCACTTATATCTGTAGAGCCGTTCGCTCCGAAAAGATGGGGATTAAGATGATGCTTTATCAGGTTTTCCGTGTCTCCCCGTGGGCGATGGTGATCAGATATCACAACATTTAACCCGGATCTTATGATAGTTTCAAGCATCCCGCTTCCCAGGTCAGTGAATATGACAAGTTCAGGATTCTGATCTGCCAGCTTAAAGATCGTGTTTTCGTCAAGTTGTTTTACAAAACCGACAGAACTTTCAATGCCTGCACGTTCAAGTGCCTTGCAAATAATAGCTGCGGATGTTATCCCATCTGCATCTATATGCGACACGACCTTCACTTCACTGTTCTCATGTATCGTGTCAGCACATTTTCTTGCACGTGTTCTCATTTGCTCCAGACAGTCTGACATTCCAACCACTTATCCGATTACTCTTCCTGCTTTCCACTTTGCAGGATCTATACGATATCTGTTTCCCTCTCTCTCTATCATTGCATACTCTTTCAGATCAGATATAGATAACTTCTTTTCTCCTTCGGTATTAAAAAGTGTATCCAGTTCGGTCCAGGGTACGATATATGCTTCACGGGAATAACCAGTTCCCATCCTCAGTTCCACTGCCAGAAAACCGGCACGCCCCGAAAGTCTGAGGAAATCAGAGATACGTGCTATCTGATGAGTGCCTTTTTTGTCCACGGTGAAGTGCTGAGAATAATACAGAGCTTTTGCTCCTTTGTCTACAGAAATACTTTTGCATTCTATGCCCATATAATAGTCCGGGTCAAGTGAATCCACAAGTACGTCCAGGAACTGAGGAGTAAAACGATGCTGTTTTACTCTGTGTGCTATTCCTTTTATCTCATTCTCAGTGAAAAAGGAATTAAACGATTGTACAAGTACTCTCTCGAATTCTGTCATGGATCACCTATTGATATACATGCTGAACTGATTTCCCAATGCGTTAAATTGATGTAGGTTACCCGCTTATTGGACCACATGGATAAAAAGACCCTTGAAATATTATCTTCCACTGGCTCAGTGCTGGTCCTGATCGCCCTTATTATTATTACTCATTCTACTTTTTCTTCCAATTCGAATCCATCGATGGAAAGTTATGGATTCATTGTTTCTTTGGTGGTATTTATACTCCTTATTTCCGGAATAGGTATTAAGTTGATGGAAGTGGAGTGAAAGTATTCAGGTCTTTTTGACTTCCTTGCATGTTTTGAGGCTCAATTCTGGGAACAGTGAAATTCAACTTCTGGAGAATAAGGGCTATATCCAGGGGTTAAAATTCGAAAGATAGATCAAAAAGGGAAGAGAATGCAGGTCATCAAGACCGGCATTATATTTTAAAATTAGTTGCTCTTGATAAGGAATGAGATGAAATCCGGGCTGAGCCTGGTTTCTCTGACCATCTTGTCAGCGATATCATCTTCCTGCATTCCATCCAGACGGTATTGTTTTATACGGTCGTAAACGCTCTGGGAAACTTCAGAATATTCGTTGATGTCCTTGCGGTGTCCCCACACGTCTCCTTCGAGCAGTTCTATACCCTGCATTTTGAGGTACATCTTTGCAGAGTTGGATATAGTTCTCTTGTAAGAACTTGGGATGTGGAGTGCCTTAACCTGGGGGCACTTCATTATAAGTGAGAAGATGTCCGTGTTAGATGGCCTGAATGCAAGGTGCACTATCTCTTCATTTGGGCTTAATGTGTTGATTTCTTCTTTGGAACTGACAACTCTTATTTTCATATCTTATACCTCTGTGGATTGTAAAATATTGTTTTTTTACAAGTAAAATACTTTGTAATCCCATTTCTTTGTATCTACAACTTTCTATTTAAAGTTTATTAAATTACTTTTATACGAATGGTATACAAAATAAAAATTATCAGTTCAAACTCTTAGTATTAAAGTAATATAGTGAACAATTGTGGGTATTAAAAAATTTGAATACACAGCTGTTGCCAACATCGAATAGAAAGGTGAATAGTGCCAGATATCATAAATCTTTATGAAAGGTTTAATCTGTTTTTATTATATAAACTTTGTTAAACGTAATTGTGGATGTGTGTACGTATTCTTTTCATATTTTGAAATTTAAGACAAATGTGTTTTCTCCCAAGTGTAATACACATATACACAATATTCACTTTTTACATTGAAAATACGTTTGAGAACCGGGCCCAGGAAATAAAAGAAGGAGCGATTGAAGAATATATACAGATAGAAGTAAA
>CALBTS010000955.1 GCA_937968035.1 uncultured Methanomethylovorans sp. | reverse complement strand
AATGTGTTTTCTCCCAAGTGTAATACACATATACACAATATTCACTTTTTACATTTAAAATACGTTTGAGAACAGGGCCCAGGAAATAAAAGAAGGAGCGATTGAAGAATATATACAGATAGAAGTAAAGAAGATCCCGCATAAGCAAGAAAAAATCTAGATCATATTTTAGCTATGTGCTCTTCTATAGCCCGGAATATTTTTTTTACCGAAGCTGTAAATATGTGGTCGGGATAAGTTAAACTGATTATACATGTATCATTTTTTTGGGGAACGTCGCAGATACAGGGTATTGATGCAATGACAGGGATCCCAAAAACTTGCTCTTTTTCTGCCAGCTTAATGGGTAACCTGGGACTCATGTTCTCCACCAGATAACATTTCTTTTCCAGTGTCATATAAACACCTTTTACAAGTTGCTCGGTGCACACATAACTTATCTTGTCGGGTTTCATGACAGACAATACGAGATCTGCTATAGCAATAGCGTTCACAGATTCGAACTCTATGCCAGGTCCAGTATCTAAGATCAATACATCGATATCTTTCGCAAATAGAGATCTTTTTGCAGCCAGAAGTAATTTCAATGCATTTGCCTGCCACTTTCGGTCAACATTGGACACTTTTCTAACTGCTGTAATATCGGGATTGGAACAACCTATAACAAAATGGCCCTTCGTACCCAATTGGGGGCCGATCTCATTCAGTATACTATCGATGTTGCAGTTACCATCTAGATATTCATTGAGCCACCACTTTGGATATTTATTGAAGAAAGTGCACAGGCAAGGTGCTTTTAGGTCCATATCCAGAAGACAAACATTATAACCTTCACAAGCTAATAAAGCTGCAAGGTTCGTCGATATACATGTCTTTCCTGTTCCTCCTTTAGCCGAATGTACAGCTACAGTTATCCCCACATCATCACCCATCTTAAAAAAGCCTATGTTATTCGTCAGTCAGCTTTCTTATCCTCACTGATGCAAAAATATACCTTTCTGCCTGTGCGGTATTTTTTCACATGCCTCATCCTTACAAGCTGATTAAGGTAGCCACTTTCGACAGCTCTTTCCTTATGTGTGACCTTTGATATATCTTCAGCAGTAGCCGCTCCTCTCTCAAATAATACCGTTGCAGTGGTCCTCAAATGTTCCGGCAGGGAAAGCAATGTCATTACATCCAGACCACCCGGGTGATCTGCTTTTTGATCGTCTGTTGAATGTGTTTTGGTTACAGATATGCCTCTGGGAACCATCCGGTCTATTTTCTGATCTAAACTTATCAGTATTTCAAGGATCTGCCCCAGAATCTCTTTTTCCGACATGTTCTCTATCTGATCACTTCTCATTATTGTCCATGACCCATTAGCATGCATTGGTAAAAAATGTATCTAAAACCACTTAGACATATAGACGCCATCCAAAAGATAGCCCCGTCTGCGATAATATTCCCTTGCCCCAATACCACTTATAACCGATATTTTCTCAAAGCCCGCATCCTTTGTCACTTCTTCTGCACAGTTCAGCAATTCTGCTCCGTATCCTCTATGTTGCCAATCACAGTTTTTTGCATTTTCACCTACTGGGACCATGGATCCATATACATGCAATTCCCTTACCAGAGCTGAATTCTGCAGCTCAAGCCTGTGAGGGTTATGAGGGAACCTTAATCTCAGAAAACCTATCAGGATGTCCGATCGTACATCTTCGAAAGATATAAAATGTTCCACGCCACCGCAGCAATCGTATTTTTCTACTGTGAGTGTAATGTTCTCAGGATCAGGCATGATCCCTTTAAGAATATTGTGACCTACCTCCCGGCAGCGGATACACCGGCATGAACCACCATGTTCTTCCAGCATGCTTTTAGCAAGCTGTCTGATATTACTTTTGCGGGTACCTGCAAGTATCTGATGAGCAGGAATATCTCTCTGTATCCTCTGCAATCTTACCCACTTCGGCAGAAATGCCTTTATACGGGAGAGCAATTCAACAGCATTTTCATCTGTAAGAGCTTCATATTCCCCATTCTGCCACATCCTCTGAAGTTCCGTTCCCTCTGTGACAAGTGTCGGATATATTTTCAGGTAATCTGGCCTGAACCTGCTATCTTTGAACAGTCTTTTGAAATTACGTATATCCCCGTCAATGTCCATGCCCGGAAGATGTGGCATCATATGAAAACCCACTTTAAGGGCACTGTCTCTCAGGACCCTGTTAGCTTCAATCGTATCGGCAACAGTATGCCCGCGGTTGATCCTGGAAAGTACGAAATCATAAGTGCTTTGAACTCCTATCTCAACTTTGGTGGCACCTAATTTTAACAATATGTCTATATGTTCTTCTTTAGCCCAATCCGGCCGTGTTTCAAATGTCATACCCACATTGCGGACCCTTGAGGTTTCATTTGCCTTCTGCACCTCCTCAAGAGTGATGTAAGGGCACTCCTTACCAATAACATGGACATGTTCCCGCCATTCCGCATCAAAAAAGTCATTCATGGCTTCAAGACACTTTTTTACGTACCATTCCTGATAGTCCAAAGTGCGAGCTGAATATGTCCCACCCATTATGATCAATTCAGCTTTACCTATGTCATGTCCGATCTGTTTTAATTGTTCAAGGCGGGCAGTGGTTATCCTGTAGGGATCGTACTCACACTGGATAGCACGCATTGTCGAGGGCTCCTGTCCCATATAGCTTTGAGGCGAAGAAAAAGAAGAAGCAGGACCTCCGGGACAGGGGACACATGTTCCATGTGGGCATGGAGCAGGCGAAGTCATCGCTGCTATTACTGCGACACCTGAGATGGTGCGTACAGGCTTTTTCCGAAGGAACTCTCTTACTAAAAGCTGCTCTTCTTCGTTCCCGGAGATGATAATATCTGCATTTGTAGGCAGAGAAGAGAGTTTGTGATGTTTGCTTACCAGTTTCTTTGCCTGGACCAGCTGGTCAGGGTCCCGTATTTCCCCGCTGAGTACTTTTTCCAGAAGTTCGCGGCAGGCCAGAGTGAATTCACTGTTCTCATCCATAATTACTATTCTGTATCAGTTGCAGAAATCTGCCACCAGAGCTTCAAGTTGTATTCTGTCATTAGCAGCCTGCATCATTTTAAAGTTAGCATCGGCTATCTTAATGGTCCACCTTGCGATCCTGTGTTCAGGTTCTCCAGACCCCACCACGGTCCTGTGAAGACGTTCGAGTATCTCATAGCCAGTAAAACCATTATCTATCAACATCCGGTCTATGATCTTCCTGGCCTCCATTATATTGCCGACCGTGGCGGCCTCGAAGAGCAATCTTATTTCACCTACTTCTTCCCTGACAGCAGCATCATATATAGCCTGAGTTCCTATTGGTTCACCATGGGAGAGAATAACTGCTACCTGTAATGTATCAAGTGAAATTGCCACGTTGCCTCGTGAGTGATACAACAATGCCTGTATACCATCCTCGGTGACAGGAAAGCCTTCTGTTTCAGATATATGCTTTATGAAATTGCCCAGTTTTTCATCTGATACATGCCTGAAAAAAAGCTGTAAGCCCCTTGAACGCAGAGGCGCTATCAATCTTGAAGGCTGAGTGGTTGAAAGAATGAACCTGCATGTTGCCGTGTATTTTTCCATCATGCGTCTTAATGCATGCTGTGCATTCACATCAAGAGTTTCGGAGCTATCTATGAATATGACCTTATAGTCCGAATCTATTGGTGCCATACTTGCATATTCATTGATTATTTCCTTGAAGATGGATATCACACTTTTCTGGATCTTCCTGGGGTCATCGGTACCCAGTATACGTGTGAATCTCTTGTCCCGTACCAGATAACTTTTACCTTTGTCAAAGAAATCAGATGCATTGAAGTAGGTGAAATTCCTTTCAAAACCTTCCCCATACAGTTCGTGTGCCAGAGCAAAGGCAGCCGTGGCTTTTCCGGAATTTGCCGGTCCATACAATAACAAGTGTGGAACATTACGGGATAATGCAAGTCTGTGAAGCGTATTCACAGACTCTTCATTACCTATGATCTCCTCAAGCCTTGAAGGTCTATATTTCACGGTCCAGAGGTCTTTTGTACTTGCTTGCGTTATCAGGCCTGACCCTCACTTTTACCTTTCAATACTTCGTTTATCAGCTTCCCGTAGACTGGTCTTGCTATTACCACACCTATGAACACACCTATTATAGTGGTAATGGCAAACCCTTTCAGGGACCCGAACCCCATCAATACCAAAGGACCCATGGCAATAACAGTAGTTGCTGCTGCAGCCAGTATTATGCTAAATGCCTTTGTTATCCTGGAAAGGTAGACCTTTGTGGGAGGTAATTTTCCTTCGTACAACACTTCGTCAGTGATGATAACAAGGTGATCAATGCCTGTACCGATAGCAGCGATAATACCTGCAATGCTTGGCAGATCAAGTTGCCAGCCTATCGCAGAGGCGACACCCAATATCATTATTATTTCACTTAAAGAAGTGCCTACCATAGGTATTAGTATTTCCTTTTGGTGATATTTCCTGTACACCACTAAGGCCACTGCCATCAGGGCTATCAACCCTGCGAGCACAGATTCTTTCTTAAATTGCGTTCCCAATGCGGCGTCTACATGACCTGCACCCATGATCTCCACATTGACTGGAAGAGCTCCGGCTCTCAAATGTATCTGAAGCTGCTGTGCCTGTGCCTTCCCCTCATCTCCGGTGCCTGTGGAAGATTGCCAGGAATAGATCGGACCTATTCCCAATTGCTGAGCGGCAGAGTAGCTCAGAGGCGCACTGTACACTTCATTACCGTCGAGTAACATTACCAGATTGTGCTCCATTGGGCTGGTGGTAGCTCCTGCCTCGATAGCTGCTTTTTGCAGGGCCAGTGCTCCCGCTTCGTTGAGAGTGAAGGGCGTAGACCACATCCCATCCTCCTCATTATAACCAACGATCCCTACACTTTCTATGTCTTCACCATATATCACATGCTTTGTTTCGTTGCCTATGGTCTGGATGCGTATCTCGAACTTGCCGGGTTTTTCTGCGATCTCCCTTGCAGTTGCCAGGTCAATTCCCGCAAAGTCGATGAGGATGTACTCATCACCTACTGTCTTTACAGGTATGTCCTTAAGTCCAAGAGAATTCATCTTTTCACTAAGGATGGTTTTAGTAAGATCGCGGGTTTCTGTTCTCACTCCGTCTTTGTATCGCGAACTGCCATCAGCATTTTTCAGAATGGAACCGCCCACAGCATTCATAAGAGCTTCGATCTGCTGCTCTGTGACAGCAGTCCTTATCTCATATTCTACTCCATCCGTCATGATCATCGGAACGATCTCAGCCTTCAACGAGTTGGTGAGGTAGGCTTCTATAAGTGTTTCTTTAGATGTGGTTAGTTTTACCTGTGTAAGATCGTTTTGTTTACTGATGGTGTATTCACCTAGTCCCAAAAGATCCATCTGAGCATTTGTAATGGTGCCCGGAGTCGTGAAAGTGATACTCTGGGTTTGGGTTTGTCCCTGGCCATTGACAGCGGCTGTTGTACCTGTGATCTCGATCGTGTTACTTACTACCGGTTCTACGAGTTTTTTCAGAAGCATGTCTGTGTTCGCATCGACCTGCACCATTGCCCCCTGAAGCTTAACCTGTAACCATGAACCACCCTCCAGGTCCAGTCCATATTTGAGGTTCGTCGTAAATCCATCTGCAGAGTTATATCCGGGGTGAATGAAAGCTATCGATCCCAGAAGAGCAATTATGAAGATTATTACTCTTAGATCCTTGAATATACTCTTAGGTTCTTCATCTTCTCTCATGCTCTTCTCCTCCTTGCTATTTTTGTTCCTTCTTTTTGAACGTACCAGCGCAGAACGGAAACGTTCGTCAGCCAGGTATTCATAATATCAGCCAAGAGTCCGAATATGAGTACAATAGAGATATCCGAAAGCAGATTGATCTGGGAAAAGGAAGGTATGATCAAATAAGAATATGTGGTCAAGAAATACATCACTATCAAGGCTGCAAGAGTAGTGGTGGTCATTGTTATACCAGTACCCATAGCATTTGTTATGTTTTCTTCGACTTCTCCTCTTCTTTTAAGCACCCTGGTAGTGAGCAATATATCACTATCCACCGAATAACCTATAAGCATAAGCAGAGCCGCTACAGTACCCAGAGATAGCTCGATACTTGCTACATTCATAAAAGCCGCAGCGATAATGATATCACAAAAAGCAGATACCACAACAGCAACTGAAGGTATAAAGGTCCTGAAGATTATGAATACTACCAGTGCCATACCAACGAATGAGAATATCACTGCTTTAATTGCCTGTTTCTGCAGATCTTTTCCATAGACAGGACCTATCTGCCGGATCTCCACATTTTCATAAGTATTTGTAACATCTTCAGTGAGACTAAGTTGTTCTTCACCGGACATGGGACCAAATTGCATGACCGTCCTTGAACCTGTTTGTCGTACATCTGTTAGAGGATAAGTGGAATATTTTTCTTTAAGCGAATCTGCTGGCGTTTCGGTGGTCAGGGAAACCATCGTACCGCCTTTGAATTCCATGCCCAGTTTAACCGGTGCTCCTGTCGTGGCTAAGGTGAAGGCAATGATTAATACGGCTATAAGGAAAGTAGCAACAGGCAAGATCAGCAATTGCCTGTCGTTGTGCTTCCTTACGAACGAATCCAGTTTTTCCGTAAGAGATAGACTCATCTTCTGATGCTCCAAGAGTGTAAGGATGATGGAAATTGATATTTATATTTCGTTTCCAACATACACTACAACTTATATATACTACTTGCTATTTTTATAACTCGATGAAAGAGAGGCCCGGATTAGATGAATATTTCCTTGAGATCGCTACCGTAGTGGCGAAAAGATCAACATGCCTGAGAAATCAGGTCGGTGCCGTGATCGTCAAAGATAAAAGAATACTTTCAACGGGATATAATGGTGCTCCCAGGAACATGGCGCATTGTCTTGACATTGGCTGTATCAGACAACAGAACAACATAGAATCAGGCACGCGCCATGAGAAATGCAGGGCAGTGCATGCAGAACAGAATGCTATCATCCAGGCAGCACTGTACGGTGTGAGCATAGATTCGGCAACCCTGTACTGCACACATCAGCCATGCATCCTGTGTGCCAAGATGATCATCAACTCAAATATCAAAAGAGTTGTGTTCCTGCAATCCTATCCTGACAAGGATTCAATTGAGTTCTTTGCTGAGGCCGGGGTGGAATTGGTGAATATGCCCCTATCCTCTGTCCCTTAGATATCTGAGACTTTTTTTGATAAGATCTTCTTCATCCGTCCTGTACATTTCATTTACGGAAGTACTTTCGTTGGACCTTAATTTCAGGCCACGTATGATCACCACAGGACATCCGCCGTTACCTTCGCCCATAAGCAGGTTCGAAGCCCCTGCGATCTCATCAGCGACTGCTTCTTCTGTGATCTTAAGTTCTTTCCCGAACAGATCTTTTTGTCCCCTCCAGTCTTTAAGAGGATGGATGCGATAGACGCCTACGGCAACTCCTGTTTGTCCCCGCTTGAACGCTCTGCCGTTTGTATCGGTAATTATCACACTGATCTGCGTACCTGTGTAACTTTCGATCCCCTTCCCAATACATTCAGCGCTTGCATCCGGATCCGCCGGAAGCTCCAGAAGCATTTCACCTTCAACATTGGATTCATCGATACCTGCATTGATGCATATATGGCCGTTCTTCATTTCCACAAGCAATACTGGTGAAGGGATCAGGCATTCCCTGCTCCTTTCCAGAACCGCCTGTATAAATGTTGGAGTGAACCGTATATGTTTGGAGAATTCTACAGCCTCCGCGCCAGGAATGATGCCTTCCAGGGAAAAAGTCCTTCCTTCAGCTTTCCCAACAATAGTGGAAGCTATAATTATAACATCCCCGTCAAGGACATCCGCTCTTTCACAAATGATCTGTGCAAGATCATCCCCTTTTTTGATCAAAGGGATATTTTCCACTGCAAAAGCCTCGAATCTCAAAATTACACCTGATGCTAACAGGTCATTAGGCATAAATAAGCCTATCTACATATAAACAGATGCGGCGATGATGATAGTTACCCCGACTGAGCAAAATATGACGAGGTTATTTCCCTGATGCCGTAATTCTAAAACTAACCATAAAAAGAGACACAGGACGTCCATTGTGTATGGACGTACCCTGGAACTTATCCACAACTCATTCGATAAGTATCTTCTGCTTTTCCTCTATCTCTGCCTTAGGTATGTTTATGGTCAGAACGCCATCCTCAAGTTTGGCTTTCGCTCCTTCTGCCACAGCATTCGCAGGCAGGCTGAAGGTCCGGGCAAACCGTGAAAAAGCACGTTCACGCATCACATATCCTTCCTTCTCTTCTTCCTTTTCGCGATGCGTGTTTGCATTGATGTAGAGCATATTGTTCTTAATATCGATCTCTACATCTTTCTTGTCTACTCCGGGCATGTCCGCCTTTACAACTATTTCTTTATCCTTATCCTGCACGTCCATCATGGGTGAAAGCGTGTCTAAGGTCTTCATTTCGCCTGAAGGCGACAGTTCACTGAATAGCTGGCTCAGCCGTTCCTGCATCCTGCTTATCTCTTCAAAGGGGTCCCATTTAGACATACCGGAAGGTGTCCATCTTGTAAGACCTTGTCTCATATGATCCACTCCTTTGAGTATTGGGGTTTCGCCATTCCCTGCATAACCCCAATAAAATGTATTGTCAAACAGCTATATAAATATGACTTTTAGTGAAAAAAGTTATACTGTAATGTCAGGTATGCCTTTGGAGCATGATCTTTACCAGATCTGCAGCATACACAGTTCCATAGGACCCTGCCCTTACATCAACTTCATTGAATGCTGTGGCGTTGTCGGGGTTTTTCTCATTCGTTGAGTAGATAGCAAAAGGTATAGGATCGGAGGTATGTGTCCTCAAGTGCACTGGGGTCGGATGGTCAGGCATTACCAGGATGGTCACATCTTCGGTCATAGCATTTGCACCATGTAATATGGTACCAACTACCTGCTCATCAAAATCCTCAATGGCCTGGATCTTGGCCTTTGTATCTCCCATGTGTCCTGCCTCATCAGGCGCTTCCACATGCACGACAACGAAATCGTGATCCTTCAGAGCTTGCAGTGCATACTCGGCCTTTCCCTTGTAATTGGTATCCAGATAACCTGTTGCTCCGGGCACATCGATGACATCGAAACCTGCGTATGTCCCTATTCCCTTCACAAGATCCACTGCAGAGATGATAGCTCCGGTCTTACCATACAGATCTTTGAACAGAGGAAATGCAGGCGCACCTCCCTGTCCCCATAACCAGATGGAATTACCCGGCTTCTTACCTGCTGCTATCCTTTTAAGGTTAACAGGATGCTTCTCAAGGATAGGCATTGAAGCGTCTATCAATTCACCCAATATTTTACTGTCCTTGCCTTTTGGCATGTGATCTTCCTTTTTTTCACCTATCACGTCATGAGGTGGAATGCACGTGGTTTCAGCACCAAAGTTATTTTTTGTTACCATCAGGTGTCTGTAGCTGATCCCCGGATAGAAGCTGATCCCGTCCTTACCTAACTCTGCATCTACGGCTTGTATGAGTTCCCTGGCCTCGTCACTGGAAATGTGTCCGGAACTGTAGTCAGCGATCATTCCTTCCTCTATGGTTATCAGGTTACATCTGAAGGCGACATCATCAGCATCCAGTTCAATACCCATGCTTGCGGCTTCAAGAGGAGCCCTGCCAGAGTAATACTTTTTCGGATCATATCCTACAATGGACATGTTCGCAACATCACTTCCCGGATGCATACCTTCCGGAACGGTCTGTGCCAGTCCTGCTTTTCCATAGGCAGCAATATAGTCCATGTTGGGCGTTCTTGCCTTCTGGAGTACAGTACTTCCTCCCAGTTCAGCAATGGGTTCATCCGCCATACCGTCTCCGATCAGTATTACATATTTCATGATACACACCCGGGATCTCAAAACCGACAGACTAATCAACTAATAGAAGAAACAAGCATGCAATCGCATGTAGCGTCCTTTAACTTCTAAGATAGTGGTTCCTATGGGATATATACGTTTTGTGTTCATCTGTGCAATGATAATACTGTCTCTGTTCTCCTTTCCGGTGTATTGCTCGACCGAGGAGAAAGCTATGATCTATTACTCTGAGGAAACTCTGACAGCAGGTGATACTGTACACCTGGAACAGGGTTATTCTTTCAAGCTTATAGATGCCAGTGAAGACTCGGGGGATATATTGGTACAAGTCTACTACAAAGATGAAGAGATAGAGATCGGTGATTCTTTCGGAGACGAAGATGATCCATTCGAGTACATGATCACCATAGAAGAACGGGATGGGGACGAAGAAGAGGAAACAGATTATGTTGTTATCAGGATCAGGCCAGTAGATTTTGATGATAAGGATGATGGGATCCATGTTGAAGTGGAGATCGAACAGTTCCTTGATCCTGAGCAGGAAGATGATGATTTCCTTTTGCTGGATACTTCAAAGTCTGTAAAAGTGGGAGAAAGTCTTTCTCTGGAAGAAGGTTACACTCTGGACGCAAGTGACATGGAAGATGACTCAGTAGTTCTTGAACTGAGCAGGAATGGTAAATCCCTGAAGAAAGAAGAGCTTGAGATCGACGATATATTCAGTTACTCCAAAAGTGTGGATGACAATGTAAGGACCATATTCATAGCAAGGGTGAGTAAATTTTTTGAATCTTCTGCCAGTTCCACTGTGATCCTCAAAGATGTTACCCAGAGACCCGACATGGAAGAAGATCATACTGAAGAGGTCTCAGAGAACGAAAGTAATAAGACTGAACCTTTGATGTCGGTCCCTGATGATACTAACTATATTATGGAGAATAAGAGTAACAATACCACGGCAGATGCACAGAATGCCTCGCTCTCAGACACAGATGGACAGAACAGCAGCAAAACCAGTGGTGTGAACACGGATCATTTCATGCCCATACTATTCTTGGTCATCATAGCGATAGGAATTGTGATCTTTAAATTGAGCTAAGGGTAAAATACAGCGATCTTACTGGAATGGGTTCATAATCTTTATATCGCACCATCTTCTTTATAGTGCAATCCATAACCGCAGAAAATGTGATATGAATATGAGAATCGTAATGAAATTTGGTGGTACTTCGGTAGCAAATGGGGAAAAGATCCGCCATGTTGCTACACTCCTGAAAGGCTTCCATGAAAAAGGTGACGAGATTATTGCAGTTACATCGGCACTTGGTGGCATTACAGATGGTCTTTTGAGCACAGCAAAAGATGTTTCAAAGAACGGCAAAGTTTCTCAGGTCAAGGAGTTCATAGCGGACATCACCAAAAAGCATTATGATGCCATACATGCTGCAATTGAAGACGAAGATATTATCTCCGAAACCATAGAGGTAATAGATCTGCGGTTAGATGAACTGGAAAAGGCATTGATAGGCATATGTTATCTGGGAGAGCTCACACCGCGTTCAATTGATTATATTTCTTCTTACGGGGAAAGGTTAGCTGCACCTATAGTTAGTGGTTCTGTCAGGTCTTTAGGAATTGATTCCAAATGGTTTACCGGTGGAGAGGCCGGTATTATCACTGATAGCAATTATGGGAACGCACGCCCCCTTGAAAAAAGCTATGAGCTTATCAAGGAAAGATTGTCTCCTTTACTGAACTGTTCAATAGTAACCGTTGTCACTGGTTTCATTGCAGAGAACGAAACAGGTATCATCACCACTCTTGGCAGGAGCGGATCTGATTTCTCAGCTTCGATCATCGGAGCAGCTGTTAAGGCCGACGAGATCTGGTTATGGAAAGAAGTGCACGGGATAATGACCTCCGATCCAAAAATAGTGCCTGAGGCAAAGCCACTGGCTCAGGTATCTTACATCGAAGCTATGGAACTATCGTATTTCGGTGCCAAGGTACTTCACCCCAGAACAATAGAACCGGCTATAAAACACAAAATACCAGTCAGAGTGAAAAATACCTTTGAGCCTTCATTTGAAGGCACTCTTATAGTGGCTGATCAGGTACCAAGTCAGGACGTGGTAAAAGCGGTGACCCTGATCAAGAAAGTTGCCCTTATAAACATTTGTGGCGCTGGCATGATGGGTACTATCGGTACAGCTGCCCGGGTTTTCACAAGTCTCGCTAATGCAGGAGTGAACATTATTATGATAAGCCAGGGTTCTTCTGAGGCAAATATGTCCCTGGTGATCGATGAGGACCAGCTGGAATCAGCTGTCAATGCAGTACGCTCCGAATTCAATAGAAATGTCGTGGGGGACGTTGTCTTTGACAGCGACATCTGCGTGGTCGCTGTTGTAGGCGCAGGTATGGATGGCACTCCCGGCGTCTCAGGCAGGGTATTCAGTACGCTGGGAAGAGAAAAAATAAATGTGATAATGATCAGCCAAGGCTCATCACAGCACAATATCTCCTTTGTTGTGAGCTCAAGGGACGCTATTAACGCAGTTAGGGTGTTGCATCGCGAATTCTATAATCAATGACAGGGGTAGTCCAATGAATGAAAAGCATCTCACATATGCAGGATCAGGCGTGGATATCAAACAGGAAGAGAATACTATCAAAGCTCTTACCAGTAAAATGACCTATGTTCGTACAGGCCTGGGTGCTCCACTGACAAATATCGGTCATTATGCAGGTCTGCTTGATTTTGGAGAATATGCCCTTGCAATGACAACGGATGGAGTTGGTTCTAAAGTCCTCATCGCAAACGCAATAAAAAAATGGGATACAGTGGGAATAGACTGTATTGCGATGAATGTCAATGATATACTGGCTATTGGTGCAGAGCCCATAGCTTTTGTAGATTACCTTGCACTTGAATCCCATGACGGGTCATTCGCAGCTCAGATAGGAGAAGGATTAAGGAAAGGCGCTGAATTATCCCGTATGTCCATCGTAGGCGGTGAGACAGCTACTCTCCCGGACATAGTAAAGGGTTTTGACCTTGCAGGCACCTGTCTTGGTGCCGTGAAAAAAGAGAAGGTCATCACCGGTGAAAAGGTGCAGGTTGGTGACGTTATTGTAGGTATACCCAGCAGTGGAGTACATAGTAATGGTTATTCCCTGGTGCGCAAGATAGTCGAAGGGTCCGGATATTCTTATGATGATCCTTTCCCTTACAACGATTCCAGGACCATTGGTGAAGAGCTCCTGATCCCCACCAGGATATATATGGAAGTACTTGATGTGATTAAGCAATGTGACGTTCATGGCCTGGCCCATATCACCGGAAGCGGCCTCTTAAAGCTTCAACGGATCACTAACCTCGGGTTTGACATTTCCGATCCCATTGAACCCAACGATATTTTTAAGTTCTTGCAGAGAGAAGGTAATGTGGACGAACTTGAAATGTACAGGACGTTCAACATGGGAATGGGTTTCGTG
>CALBTS010000954.1 GCA_937968035.1 uncultured Methanomethylovorans sp. | reverse complement strand
TTCCACCATTTATGTTTCAGGTGCGATGATGTAAATCAGAAGATGCTTGAATTAAATAAAAAGGGATTACTTACACTTGTCCCCCCGCAACCTGGGGAGGCTTTCAACAATAAGAGTATCGCCTTCCTGCTTGCTAAATATGGCATCAATATAGAACTGATTGACACCGATGAAAAGGTGGGCAAATTAGATAATAGTTGATTGCATATAAGCGACTATGCTACGCTTAAAATTATAACTCATCAGTATTGAGTTGTTCTTTTATAAGTTTGGCTTTCCGGGCATCTGATAGGTTTTTTGTCCTCAGCAAGCCTTTGTTTTGCAGGTATAGAAACCTTTGTACACTGGTTTTTGTGACAACCTGTGCAGGATTGCCAATTATTACAGAATTATCCGGGAAGCTACCTCTGACTACACTCCCCGCTCCCACTATACAATTATCACCTATCGACGTGTTTGCCAGTATGGTGCAATTGTTGCCAATGAAAACATTATTGCCAATTCTGATCTTACCGAAGACATCTGCATCTTTCCATTCATCACGGAAACACCATATGGCACCATCATGTGTTATGAAGTCCGTTCCACCAGCGATTGCTACATGATTGCCAATTTCAATCAGGTAAGGTTCAGTTGAAAAAGACATAGTATTCAGGTGACAATCTTCTCCAATCTTCATTCCCTGTTTGCGGAGATATTTGACCTTAACCTTATCACTGCTTTTTTCCAGTAACCTGATGATTAACCTTTGCCGTATGCCACTAAAATTCATGGATTTTCACCTAATGCCTATATAAAGCTAGTCAACTTTGTTATTGATAACATCGATTATGAATTTTCCGAATAATGGAGCAATCCTTCCGGAGAATCCCATGCCGGGATGAGAGTTATCGGGACTGAATGCATTGTTTTCGGTAAGATAGAGGCCACCCTCAGTCTCATACTGATAAAAATCCCAGAGGAAAATATTATCACCAGCCTCATCCCATTCATTTATTAACCATGCATGAAATTCTTTGGTCCTTCTGGCTTCATCTTCTGTCATATTTGCTTTAGTGTTGACAGCTGGTGTCCAAACTATGAATTTGTTTTCTGGGAATTCATGCATTTTCTCCTTTAGGGCTATGTATTGAAGCTTATAGTTTTCCAGACTTTTTATTTCTGAATCGATATCAGGCTTGCCAATATCAGCTACTATTCTGCTTACAGGGTAACAATGTTTAAATATAATCACACTATAATCCTTTGTAAGAATTTCAAGAGTTGGTTCTTCCATAAAAGGAACTTCACCACCATTTTTCACCCAGATATTATAATAATCGTAAGGATAATTTTTCCAACCGTAAGGATTGCTTTTGGGGAACGACAATTCGGTTATGAAATAATCTGTTTTATTCTTTTGGTTGTAATTTTTAAAATATTTTTGGACATCCCCTTGACCGGTTAATTTGTAAATATACCTGTTGGTATTTCCTACCCAAACAGATCGGCCGGTACTATGGTGTAAAAAGACAATCTTTGTCATAGCTTCATTGTTTGACCTGCAACATGTAAGAAGCAGAGGTATTATTAATAATAACAGATTCTTCATCATCAAATCAGTCAAATGTAATAAGCCATAAATTAAAAATAAGTCAATATTTCAACACTTTCAAATTTAGTCTTAAAATATGATCATTACCAAAACCATTACCTCCTTTTCATCGAAGTCAGATAGTTTCATCTTTTGCCTGTGATTATTTTGTAAAATCCAGGTGACATATTTTTCAGATAAGACGCAACTATTACTGAAAATGATATTGTTATAGTAGGAGCAAGCAGATAGATCAGGAATGAACTCGATTCAGTCGTCCCCAGGATGAAATACAAAGACTTCTTAACAATGGTTATAAACGGTTCATGAAATGCATAGATGAAGAAAGTATACTGGAACAAATTGTATATTCTTGTGTTCGATAAATCAGTGGTTTTAAATAATTTGTCATACAGAAGCCAGATAGACAGAACACCAAAAAGAATACTTGCCCTCTGGAGAACTAGTATTATGGTGTTATTCGCACATCCGGTATGGGCTAATGTTGTCTTGCAAAGGACCAATGCTATCCAGCAGATAGTAAGATAAATATGTTGACGCTTTAATTTGAAATTATGAGGATCAATTCCATTCACGCTGAAATATGCGCCAAATGTAAAAAAGAATATTGACCTGTTATCAAACACAACATAGTTGGAATTCAGGAACCAAAGGATGAGGAAGAATAGAACAATTAGGTGCCTTAAACTCTTTAGAAGCCAATAGATTAGAGGAGAAATTAATACAAGTACCGTCAGATCTCTTATAAACCATAGTTGATAAGGGATAGGCTGAAGGAAGATACGTGTCAACACTTGAGAAAAGGAGTAATCTCTGATTAATTCTCGAGTAAAGAAAGGCTTAAAATGAGGAATTGATTGAATGACGAAGTATAATAACAGTCCAAAAATGGACCATAATAGATAGGGTATAACAAGCGTACGAAATCTCTTTTTGTACTTTCCCAGAAACTCCGCTGGTTTTCCTTCCTTGATGTTAAGAAAAAACAGATAGCCTGATATTGCGAAAAATAGTGGAGATGCAATCTTGGCTATACCGTCACTCACGAAGTTTTGAAAGAATGAATTCAATCCCTTGTTAATTGCAGTAAAATCCGCATCCATTCTAACAGTAAGATTTGTTGAATGCACCATTACTACAAGCAGGATCAAAAAGAATGAAATTGCCCTAAGCTTATCACTTTGGTATTTGTTCATTTAGATTTCCTTATATGAGGTGGGAGATAATGGGTTAGAATTGACTAAATGTTGACAACAAGGTGATTTGAGTTAATCTTACAATATGAAGACAAAGAAAGAGGCTACCTCTTCATTATGGAGGTAGCCTCTTTATCTTATAGATGGTTCACTCAATCATTTTTAATACAACGAACAGACTTGCCTGCTGTTTTTAGAGTTGAAGCTTTGTATACATCATTATAGATGCCATCCAAACGCCTGTACCAGCCAACCTCAGGCTTCCCATTAGCTGCATCATCACTGGAGCTCCAAAAGTAACCAAGCGTTAAACGACCATTGAATGAACCGGAGGTATTGTGCCTATAGCCACCTGGAAGAGCAGAGAAACCACTTGTGTTGGTCCCATTTTCTCCATCATTCCATCCAGTTGTATTTTTCATCTGTTTCCCGTGGTCTGTGCCTCGCCAGCCCCATACATTTAGTGAATCAGCATGTAGACCAAGTGTGAGTTCAAGCGTATTGAATTCCACATCAGTCGGAACATGCCATCCGGTAGGACATAATTTGCCGGTTTCTGCAGCAAACCAGTTATACAAACCTCCGTATGTGGGTTTATTATAATCTCCATCATTTTCGTACCAGCAATAAGCACCGGTTGTTAGTGTACCCCAGGTTATATAGTCTGTCACTTCGGGTATTGAGGTATCATCATTGTATTTTGTTGTTTTCAAATTTTCTGCCATCCAAACCTGGTCGCCAATTTTAACAGTTTTATACAGATTGCCTTCTATGTCAGTCACCGGAGTGATAAAATTATATTCCTGTCCATAGGTTGTACCTGAACTGTTGGTGGCATATGCACGGTAATAATATATTGTCCCGTCAGTTAATCCGGTCAGGTTGCTGGTAAAGCTACCTGGTCCAGTCCCGTTGGTAGTCTTATTATTCACTTCAATAGTCGGATTTGGAGATGATCCCCAGCATATTCCCCTGGCGGTTATAGTACCCCCTCCTGCATCTGTAATATCACCCCCAGCGACCGCAGTATTTGAGGTGACATTCGTGACCTCTGT
>CALBTS010000953.1 GCA_937968035.1 uncultured Methanomethylovorans sp. | reverse complement strand
GGCGACCACCGAAATCTACACTCTTTCCCTACACGACGCTCTTCCGATCTTAATCTTCCTTGACGATGATATGGAAATCACGGAAGTAGAACGTTTGTTAGAAAGGACGAGTGAAATTTTCCGACAGGATAGCATTGTGGCAATAGCATATAATTTTTCTGAGAAGCACAATGATACAGCATTGTCAAAAGTACCAGTTACAGCATTTAAAAACAGGCTAACATTTTTTAAAAAGATAAAAGATCTTATCACTGGTTATCCGCGGCCCAACACTGGAAAATATGGACTATGTGGAACAAGAGGACCTAAACCTATGGAAGAAGTTTCTACTGAACATATCGGGGGTGGCGCATTTGCAGTTAGGCGTGATGTGATGTACAGGAATTTTAACTTCCAATTGTTTGATATCTATGAAAATGGCTTAGGCAAGGGAGAGGATGGCATACTTGGATATTCTCTTGCCAAACAGGGCAAGATTTATTTTAATAGAAACCATTTTTTCACGCATAATGATCAGAATGACAGCACATATTCAACAGATATTTACAAGTTTGCCCGCAGAGTAGCTTTTTCACGACTCTATCTTTCTTTAGAGAAAACCCGTCTTGATAATAGAAGCCTGCTTCTTGCAAGGACTCATTATCATTATTATATGTTTTGGAGGATTATAGGATTTTCGCTGAACTATTGTCTTAATCCTTCAAAAAACCGAAAGGACTTATTATATGGGTCTCTGAATGGTTGGTGGCTTGCAACCTATTTCAAATTTGATCGAGCGCTTACAAGAACGGCGTTCTGGAAAGACGAGGCAATTAAAGACATCTCAAGGTAATGGATGGAGCAAGCAAAATCCCATCTTCAATTTTTGAATTCTCTTCGGGAGAGGACGAAGCAGCCGCCAGACTACCTGGAATAATTCAGTGGTGGCTTACCATTTTTGCTTTTTTCCTTGCATTTCCGGCCATTGATGTGGCAGGCTTAAGCATCACATTTTATCTCTTTTTTATTATACTAATAATTCATGCAAGGCATAGGGTCTCTATTATAACCCGGGATAAAACCAATAAATGGTTTATTCTATTATTTGTTGCTGGGACTATTGGCACTCTCTCTCATCCGCATTTTGCCAGGGAGGTCTCATTTCTGAGTGATTTTAAAACTATCGCTCAGTATGCTTATTGGATTCTGCTGGCCATGTACATCAGGTCAAATTATGATCTGATTGATTGGTGGAAAATATCCAGAGCTTTGTTTTGGGGATTATGTGCGCTGGTTGTTGGCTATTATTTTTTACCCCTTAGTGGTGATCTGGCATTTTACAATATTCATTTTGACATTTCAAGAAATGGTTTTGTGTATAATATACTTGCCTTTTTCCCGATATCGATATTTTATCTTAAGAGTATAAGACCACGTTTTCTTCGAGTCTCAGTATTTGCTTTAATCATTTTGTCCGTCTTATTATCAAATGGCCGTGCAGGATTTATTTTGATTATTCTTGAAACCTTACTTGTTGGGATGATACTGTATCCTGGATTAACAAGAACAATTAAGGTAGGACTTTTATTTGTACTGATTGTCTTTGTTTTCTGGCAGATTAATTCAGAATCAATATTAATCACCAAGATTTCATCAGCAATCGAGCATGTTAATCCACGTGCGTCAGCAATGTTGAATAAAGAAGGGACAGAAGGTGATTTGACTTTAGATAAATCATGGCTTCTACGAAGACTTATGCTTGACAAGAGTATGGAAATTGTCGCAAAGCATCCTGTTTTTGGAATCGGATGGATGCATTTTATAAATTATGATGCGCAGTTAAATACCTTGAAAAAATATCCGAGACTACAGTATATGGACAAGACTTATCTGAACACACGATCCTCTCATAATAGCTATGCCATGTACCTTGCTGAAGGAGGGATCGCCGGATTTATATTTCTTATTGTAATACTGCTTACGACAATTTGGCCTTTTTTAAGAAAGTTTCTTAAAAATAATCTATCAATTACAGATGCGTCACTTGTTGCCTTAGCAATACTAGTCATTTATTTCTATGTAATAACTTCAATTACTGGCGCAAATACTTGGTTCATAGTTGGAGCTGCTCTTGGTTGCGTCCGTAATAGCATAGTTCCTAATGTAACATGAAGCTGGGTTTTTATTATCATATCCCTGTAAAAGCATCACAGTCATGCGTGAAGATGCCTGCCTATCTAGGTGTGTTCCTTGATGCCCTAGCCGCAGAGGTTGAAACGATGGTTTTATTTATGCATGAGGCTAACCTGACAGATTCTGAGTATTGTGACTATAATTTAAAGGCATCTAATTTGATATATCATTCGCTTGGACCAAAGACACCTGCATGGTCTAGATTTATGTTCCCACGGAAAACCTTAAAGAGAATTAAATACAGTGTCAGTGATTGTGATATTTTGCTCGTAAGAGCTCCTAGTCCCCTTGCTCCTGCATTCCACAAATATTTCTTTAGAGAAACCAGGATTGCATATCTTATTGTTGAGATCGGAAGAGCACACGTCTGAACTCCAGTCACCGAATACGAACTCG
>CALBTS010000952.1 GCA_937968035.1 uncultured Methanomethylovorans sp. | reverse complement strand
TAGAGTTCGAGTGTTTGTCGATTTAATAAAAGGATTATCTCATTCTTGTGTTCTTCTTTTAGTTTATTGATGTCACAACAAAGAGTTGGTCGTATCAAAAAGTTGAGGTCTGATCAGGATCAGATCGAACCTGTCATGCGAAAATTCTCCATCTCAGTTTTTGCTGAGGCGAACTACCTAAATAAAGGAAATTAAATATGAGATTCGATAATAGAGGCGGAAGCGGTAGAAGTGGTGGAAGCGGTGGCTTCAGACCAAGCGGTCCGAGAGAAATGCATAAAGCAACTTGTTCAGATTGTAAACAGGAAACAGAAGTACCTTTCGTACCATCCGGTGACAGGCCAGTTTACTGCAGAGAATGCTATCAGAAGCATAGACCAGCCAGATATTAGATCTGTAACCAACAGATACCTAATTCTATAAGTTCACGCAAAGGCAGATATATGAACATATTTCTGCCTGATGAATTTTTTATATTTTTCCTAATACTACGAAATCTCATAATGTGATTTTCTAAAGTAAGCTAAGGAGATACAGAGATGACAAGTGAAAGCGTAATATGTCCAAGTTGTGGAACTCAGATTTTAGCTACGGTACCTTTAGGACAGCAGATAATATGCGTTTCATTGAAACAGGGAAATCCTGCTGCTTTCGGAGCAAAATACAGATCCGCATCCAGATGTACTAACTGCAAGAAAAGCTTTAACTCCTACACCAATAATAAGCATGAATGCTTAATAAGTTAATTTGAAAAGTTTATTTTGAATATGGCTTACATACTGACCTCCTTTTGATCATTCTTAATACTATTTTCTCATTGGTAAATTGCAGCCCTTACTTAATTAGTGATAATTTCTCTCTTTCATTATAGCATCAGCAAGAAAAGGAATCTGGCATATTTGCCGGAAAGCTTTTTCTGAGCTATCTGATGTCACGCAATATTTTTAAGAAACCTTAGACTTCTGTATCCTATGTTGGAAGGCAAGAAAGGACATCTGGCCATACTTCTTGGGTGTGTTCTCTATGGGACAACCGGTATATTCCTGGCCCACATACACGAAATTGCCATTCCCTCTATGATCTTCTATAGATTGTTCTTCGGTGTTGTGCTGATACTTCTGGTTATTCTTATCACCGGAAATATATCACAGATCAGGCTGAGGAAAAAAAAGAAATTACTGGCACTGCAGGGAATTATCACTGTAGTGAACATGTTCTTCTATTTCTATTGTGTTAAAACCACATGTTTTTCTATTGCCATATTGCTTGAATATACGTCACCCATCTATGTTATGATAGCCTCGCCTTTCGTACTGAAAGAAAAGAT
>CALBTS010000951.1 GCA_937968035.1 uncultured Methanomethylovorans sp. | reverse complement strand
AAAAATTTAGGCCAGTAAAATGCCTTACTTATTTTTCTTATATATGACTCCTTTCGATATTTTGTTTCATAATTGATTCCAAATAAACTTTCTCTGGGGTTTTATAATTTAAAGACTGGTGAGGTCTTTCAGTATTATATATTTTGAAATAATTTCTAAGTCCATCTATTACGTCTTTTACATTCGCATAATCTTTTATATATACTTCTTCATTTTTAACAGAACGCCATAAACGTTCTACAAAAATATTGTCATAACATCGACCTCTGCCTGCCATACTTATTAAAATTCCTCTACTTATTAATTGTTCTGTGAATTTAGGACTTGTATATTGTGAACCTTGATCGCTATTGAATATTTCAGGTTGTCCTGTCTCAAGAGCCAATTGCAAAGCTTCTATACAAAAATCGACTTCCATAGTAATAGAAATTTTCCATGATATTACATAACGTGAAAACCAATCCATAATTACAGTCAGATAGACAAATCCTTTACGCATTTTTATGTATGTGATATCAGTGGCCCATACATGATTTGCTCTTTCTATATTCAAATCTCTAAGTAAATATGGATACTTCTTTTCTTTTAGATTGCTTTTACTCGTTTTGGGTTTAGGATATATAGCGGTTAGTCCCATTTTTTTCATTAAACGACTTACTCGCTTATAATTTATCATATATCCTTTATTTCTAATAACTTCTGTCATACGAGGAACTCCAAAATACGGAGTTCTTGTATATTGTTCATCAATCAAATGCATTAATTTTATGTTATAGGCAGACTCTCCTTTTGGAACATAGTAATAGCTTGCTCTCGCCAATCCAATCAATTCACATTGTCGATAAACAGGGATTTCTTTATTTTTTTCTTCTATCATTTCTCTCTTTACTTCAAGAGAGTTGTCTAGCTTTTTTTTTCATCCACTCCAGTTCTACACTGAGTTGGCCAATTTGCTTTAGAAGCTCTTCTTCTTTTCGTGATGCCTCAATATCTGCTGCTTGTTTCTTCTTTGAGAATATTCCTGGCAATTCCTCAAGAACTTGCTTTCTCCATCTTGTTATTTGATTTACGTGAACTCCATACTGACTGGATAGTTCTGCTAGTGTTCTTTCGGCTTTGATTGCTTCCAACGCAATTTTTGCTTTAAATGAACTGTCATATCCGTGTCTTGCTTGCATAATTTCTCCCTAAATTAGGTAATCCATTTGAATTATTATTAGTTGTGTTTTTATTTTAACATCTCCAAATTTTTCCACCTTAAATTACTGTCTAATTTTTGGGGATAATTATAGTAACCTCCATATAGATATTGGGCTTTAAAGTGGTAACACCAAGAGATGTCGAAAATACCAATATCGAACCTTCTGCACCACCAATATGAAATAATGGGGTGCCTAATTCTTCTTTTCCTACAATGTTACCCCATAAATCAACTAATGTTACAATACCTTGGATGGAACCAGCTATTATTCCTCTGTCCATTGACTGTACGTTGTGAATTTCGTGTGGGATTGCGATATCCAGTAATTTAGTATTCTCTTCTCCTAATCGCCATAAATGACCAGTAGATAAACCGATCCAAATTACACCATTCAATGAGCAGGCGATCACTGTGCGGGGAGCATTGTGAGTTTCTTGCCTAAGTATTTCAAATTTGGAATCGATTATTGCAAAACCACTGTCAAACCCAATGGCCAATTGGTCATGATGAGGTACTGCGGCCAAACTGGTTATTTTTCCTGGAAATATCTTGCTCCCTTTTATACTTCCCTGGATATCAAATCCTATAACTTTAGAACTTTTCCTGTCCGCTACAAAGAATAGCCCCTTGTTGTATTCCAATAAACGGGGTTCCAAGGGAAATGGAAGTCGAATCTCTCCTTGAAGAAGCAAATGAGAATCGAATCGTAAGATGCTGCCATCAGCAAAACCAATCAAATATTCATGAAGATCAGGATTCCATAAAGCTGATAATGGTATAACCCGTGTACAAAATTTTTCGTACAGAGCACCAAAAATATCAAAACGATAAATCCGATTCTTACCTGGAAAGATAGTTATAAAAAAATCATCTTCTGGATTGAAAACACTACATCTCGCAGGAGATCGTAAGCCATTAAAACCCCCACATTCTAAAAAATATTGCAGCTTGTTGAAAAGTTTTTGTGGCT
>CALBTS010000950.1 GCA_937968035.1 uncultured Methanomethylovorans sp. | reverse complement strand
CCACCGAGATCTACACTCTTTCCCTACACGACGCTCTTCCGATCTTTCTACCTGATGACATCGGGTATAAAAGGAAGAAAATTAATACGCATGGAAACAAGAAGATTTTTAAATGTTAAACAATTGGCTGATTACATTAATGTGTCAACATCATTGATATATAAAAGGGTAAGCAACCAGACAATTCCATTCATAAAGAATGGATCCAGGACAATCTTTGACAGGCTACAAATAGACAAGTGGGTCATAAACGGATGCAGGATGGACGACAGACTTCCAAATCTTCCAAGAGTTTAAAAGTAAATTTCATGGCAAAATTTAATGTAGTACTAGACAAGCGGGTAAAGAAGAAAGATGGGAAATACAATCTGGCTATTCGTGTTTGCAACGGGAGCGAGGTAATGTATATCAATCTGCAAAAGATCACAGAAACTCAATATAACAGGGTATTTGTCAAAAAATCGATAGAGGATGTCGATATAGAATTCAGGGAAACATGTGCTCAGTATATTACAAAGTGTGAGAAGATCTATGGAGAACTTAAACCATTCAATAAAGAAAGATTTCGGGAAAAGTTCTGGGACAAAGGCACCGAGAAGCCAAACTCCCTTCTGCTGCGGGATCTCTTTGATAATTATATAACGACCAATGAAACGATCAAAATTAAAACCAAGGATCTGCTTCGGGGTTCAGCTAACTTCATGGAGAATTACAAGAAAGATGTGTCCATTGGAGATATAACGCCAACTTTTCTTAATCGGTTTATCAAGAAAAAGATGGATGAGCAGTATTCCAGGGCAACGATTGACTCCCATCTCAGGCATGTGAGACAGATAATCAATTATTACATGTATAAGGTCAAAGTAATCCCTGAGCAGTATGAGTATCCATTTGGGAAGGGTAAGTGTACCATTTCAGGGTATTTCCCCCGTAAACGGGTTCTTAGCGAGAAGGAGATAAAGTCAATCATCGATATGACAGAGTTTGAAAGCCCAGAAGAGGAGTATGCACGAGACCTTTTCTTGATGAGTTACTACTGCAATGGAAGTAATTTCGTCGATCTCCTGAGGTTGCGATGGAGTCAAATATCTGGGAAATACATAACTCTCATCAGAAAGAAGACAGAAACAACCAGGAAGAATAATGTAAAAGATATCGTTATTCCAATTGTGGATAAGCTCCAGAGTGTGCTCGACAGGGTAGGGGTGAAATCAAGTGTGTTCATCTTGGGCGAGATGAAGGATGGTTTTACAGATAACTATTTCGAAAACAAGAATCACAAGGTTAAAGGACAGATCAATGAACATTTGAGAAGAATTGGAAAGAGGCTTGGGCTTTCAATTCCTTTGAACTATGGCAAAGCACGAGATTGTTATGCGACCACTCTCATGAGGCAGGGAGTTCCAATTTATGATATCAGTGAAGCTCTTGGTCATAGTGACATAAAAACAACCATTCATTATCTGGCAAGTCTAGATATTGAACGGACATTCGAGATTAATTCAAAGCTGTTGTGAGAACGCGCCAGTTTTTGCGCCAGACAATTGGGAAAACCAGTATAAAGTGGTGTAATCCGTGCAACAGAATAACCTGAAAATGAATACCAATGAAAACAGGTGTAAACCCGTGTAATCCCCTGAAACTCACTGTTAATCAGGGGGTCCTAGGTTCAAGTCCTAGCTGGGGAGCAAAGCAAGTCAACCACTTACACGGATTTCGGGTAAGTGGTTTTTCTTTTGGCGCCAGTTTTGGGCCAGTTTCTATTGAAATATGACAATCTAGTAGGGGATAAGATGCGGTTATAGAATTTTCAAAGCTTAACCTTCTTTTTAATTTCTTCGATTTTTTCAAGGTTAACGGTTAGTATATTTCTTTTGGTTTTTTCTAAGTCTATTAGTTCTGATCCAGCAAATACTTTTCTTCCAAAGAGCAATTTGTCTGAACTAAGGCATAAAGTGAATAACTCAAATTTGTTCGAAAGATGTTTGTCATCAATATACAATTTATTATTATCCAAATAAATAGTGGATTCAGAATCATCTAGGGTATTGAAATATATAGGTTGACTACCAGAATAATTTTCTAGTACATACTCTATGTTTACCTCGTAGAAATTAAAAATTTGATCTATTTGTGTTTCGTTTTTTTCAATATCCCATTTGAAAATGATATCACTTCCTTCAATTGATGCAAAAAGGTTATTATTTCTGGTATCAACTGGGAAAACGGCAAAGTACTTTTGAACTTTGG
>CALBTS010000949.1 GCA_937968035.1 uncultured Methanomethylovorans sp. | reverse complement strand
CCACCGAGATCTACACTCTTTCCCTACACGACGCTCTTCCGATCTTCTTCAAATTTGGAAAGCTGATACTCTACAGTGATAATTGGTAAGTAAGCTTAAGCCGTATGTCTCTCATATTTTCAAAGATTACATCAATTAATGTCTCGCCGCTGGATAATAGTTCGGATTAAAAGGACTCCTGGTAGCAAGCAATACACGTGCTTCCATAATTATCCTTACTTTATCCTCCATTATGATTAACATGAATTCAGATAAATTAACTTTTTAGATAAATAAAGATCATTTGAATTGTTCCCAAAATTCAGGTTCCTGCTTAATTTGAGAAATTGCATCAGGGTAATTTTCAATAAACCATGTCCAGAAGGATGTTACATCTATTTTATCAGCAAGCATTTTTTGGCGTCTCTTTTGCCATTCCTCTTTAATGTTGGGATGCGATAAAAGCTCATTAAGTTTTGAAATCATTCTGTCAAAGTTCTCAGGAAAGTAAGAGTAGTTAAGTCCATATTTTTTCTCCTGTTCTTCAAGGTAAGATATTCTACCGGAGAATGAATTGCACCGTAAAGAAGGAATCCCAAGCATTGCAGCCTCAGATGTCATAGTCTGGCTATCCCCAAGAAATAGTGTGGAATAAGCCATTAACGAATGAATTTTATGCGGCTCTATTTTAATTCTCCATTCTTTCAATTCTGGCTCAATTTCTCTTTCTGTGGTTATGAATATTTTACCATGTGAAAGGAGGATATTAACCAATTCAAGTTTTTGGTTAATCGAAAGCCCCTTTATTCCATTGTCATGATGGGCCTTAAAAGAATTAAACCGCATAATAAAAAATGTCTCGCCATTCTTAATTCCAATATCAGCCAGTATAGAAGGATCCGGACTAAACCGCTTTGGATGAAGGTAGGCAAGTTCATGGTACCCGGGATAGAAAATTGTGTCATTTCTTTCCCGGTTATTAACGAGTGTATCCGGCGAAAGCAAAGTATCTGCAAATGGATGTACAAACTTTACAACAAGAGGCTGAACCTTATCATCATCGTCATCAAATACTATAGATTTGATTTGTGAAATTCTTGATACATGAGCAATAGTTACGGAAGTTCCAATTGCTAAATCGATTTTGTTCTTACGGCAGAACTTAAATAAAATAACATTGTAATATATTTGTTTTAGTGCTTTAGATATCAGCGCATCTGCTTTTGAAGGCAAAACAATAAATTTAAAACCAAAACACTCAAGTAACTTTTTTGCAGCACTATTTTCTTTAACTGACCAGATTATGAAATGACCTCGCAATTCAAGCTCAGTTGCGAGGTTCTTGTAGTAATGTACATGCGCCGGATGTCCAACATCTATAAGAATATTCATCTTGTTTTTCTATAAATATTGAGCCCTTTGTTTCCCAGGAAGTATAATGCTGGTTTAGTAATTTTAAAGAACCTTCCATGTTCTACAAGTTCACCTCCAAACTGTTCCTTGAATTGCCTTACTCCATATTTTTTATCCGGAGATCCAGCTCCCATGAAATCGAAATATTTGTAACCATTCAAATAACCGTATCTCAAAGCTGAATAGACCACCATGGTACTGGGGGCTAAGTCTTTAAATTCTTTATCTAACCCACAACCATACCAGTCATATATTACGTTTTCATTTAGAGGACAAAAATGACCTGCAACAACCTTTTCTTCATGTTTGACTAAAAATACTTTACAAAGTTTATTTATAAATAAAAGCTTAAAGAACTCCCAGTTAAAGATTGGTTTCTTAATTCTATAATAATACGTTTTATAAAGTAAGTCATAAAGTTGTTTAACTTCATCAATATGATCAGCCTCCTTAATTATTACATTATTTGCAATCGCTTTTTTTATCTCTCTTTTACGTAACCTGTTTAAATTACTCCAAACAAGTTCTTCACTCTCACAATAAACTCTGAAATTCAGGTATTTTTTATAACCCCATCCTAGACTTGCATATACTTTATTAAGATTTGAATAATCAAATAAATTACGTGATTCAATATAAATTGCTCTCTTCTGAGATCGGAAGAGCGTCGTGTAGGGAAAGAGTGTAGATCTCGGTGGT
>CALBTS010000948.1 GCA_937968035.1 uncultured Methanomethylovorans sp. | reverse complement strand
GACCACCCAGATCTACACTCTTTCCCTACACGACGCTCTTCCGATCTCTAACCATCAAAATATTTCCTTGATCGACATAAGATACTGCATAATCAAGAGCTGGATAACCCATGTATTTAGTATGTGTAGATTTTACAATTTTAGCCTTATTCATATTTTTAGTCATGCCTACAACAAAACCTTCTAAGTATTTTTTAATAGCAATATCATCAAAGAGCTTCTTATTCAAATTACTTGAAAAAATACTATATTGTGAAGGTGGGTATGAAACAATTGACTTATATCCAATACTGTAACCGCCATCCTTAAAATCTGTTTTCTGTATTACTGGCTTCACTGGAAAACTCGCCTTAAAACCGTTTACTGAAAAATCATATTCACTAAAACGGATATCAGATGAGAATGACACTGTTGGATTAACTAATAAGATACTTATTATAATCAATAAGATATTAAACATAGTATGCGCCTTTTTTAACTGGTTTGATAAGTATATTTAACTCTTTTTGAAAACTTCAAATATGAGAAAAGAACAATAAACCAAACACTGTATGCTATAGACTTAGCTATTGGCTGTGTGTAATCTACTGGAGATCCACTAACTTTTGATGCATAAATGACCATAGCAAATACACAAACCAAGCTTACAAGATAATCGATTACTACAAAATTACTTGCTCTTTTTGCAGCGTTAATTTCTTTGTTTGCTAATGAAAAACCAATCTTAAACGCATATATAGTCAACATTAGTTCGATAAATAAATATATGTAAAGTGAGTTCATTATTTTATCAGCTATCATATTCGGATCAACTTTTAGCTTGTCTTTTATCTGATAATAAACCGATGGAGTACTAAATAATGTAAAAGCAAATATTATAGGTTTTATTGTTCTTAAGTACGCTATAACTATTCTCAAAAAACCTTTTACTCCATTATATTTATCATATTTGTGTTGATCTGTATTATTTAGGTTGTTGCTAATCCAATCTGAACTATTATCCATAACTACTCCTATGCTATTTTTCGCGCCCGCTTAACCATATCCATATAATAGATGCAAGAGGCGGTGTGAATAAAAATAATGTAATGTAAAATGTTACATAATCATCATTGTAATCTACAAACTGATACAAAAATGCTGATAATAACAACAACAAATAAAGTACGGACAAGACGATAATTTTCCCAAAATGCCATCTTTTGATTTTGCTTGCTATTCCATTTTTCGTGCATTTTTTATTTGTATTATTCAACAATATAGGTTCTGATATTTCACTCAGCCTTTCACCGATAAGTTCAAAAGACTTATTGCAGAATAGCTCCATATTTGACCAGTCGGCAAAGGCTCCTAAATTATCATGAGAACCATCCTCATTGAAAATACAAAGAAAAGGCCTTTTAAACTGTTCCCTAAGACTGTCGCCTGACAGGACCGTCATTTTTTTGCTGGTAATTTCAGAGGTAATAATCATTTTAATATCATTATCTTCTGAAATAACCATTGTATAAACGTAATCAATCAATAAATCTTTATCAAAATTTGGATCGAGTCTAATAGCAGCCATAGGCGCGGAAATAACTAAGAGTGCATGATATTTTCCAACGCGGTACACTCTTGAGGCCTCTTTTGCTGTAAAATCAGGCATGCAGGGCCTAAAATTGAATGCCATGTTTTCTCCCTTTATGCATCTGTTTCGCTAATCGGCTGATTTTCATGTACTTCATAGCATTGTTTTACTTAAAACGCCAGATCCACATAAAATGTCATGCCATAGTGTTTTTCTCTAATATGAGTGTAAAGATTTATTCGCCAAAAAATCAATATTGTGCTATCTGGCCATAATCATTGCATTTTTAGTTGACACATTCTTTTACTGTGGTATGGTATCAACCAAGCTTAACTCAAAAGGGCACTGCCCTTGTAACCGTATTACTTCCACTCCTTTTGGAGAATCTGCCTGACATCCTTCGGGATGTGTTTGGGCAGTTTTCAACATGAACGTGTGATATCGAGCGCACTGTTTGACGTCGTGGTCTATCTAAAGTCGGCTTTTCCTTCCCACGCGTCACCTTTCTTTCTCCCACAACTCTGCGGGATGATTCTCACCGCGCCGCCTTTGGCGGCTCTTCTATTGGCCGGACTCCCCGGCATGATTCCACTTAAGAACAATATTGGCAGCAGTTATGCCGAAGGCATGCCGCCCGATGGGCGGCTCTGACCCAAGTTAAAACTTTAAAAGACGTTGAACCGTGAGACGGTTCCGTCTCTTTGTCGCATTGTGATAAAGAGACGGAACACGTGACCCCAACAGGGACAAGGGTTTCGTAACCCACTGAGCTACTTCGTCCGAGAGGCGAAGTAGCTCATATGTTCCCGATCACATATACCCACCCCACTGTTACCAGCCCTCCGGGCCGGTCCTTCCTCTGTTGTATCTCCCTCCTTTGTAGTGGCGGACACCATAGTCCGCTCTGGTGCTGTCGCCTGCTGGCCCAAAGCCCTTGTTTTACGCAAACAGGATAAAAGCAGGATTCCCTAGGGTGTCCAACCTGCGTGGTTGGATTACTGCCGGGCGCCGGTCTTTACCGGTGCGACACGCGCACTCAACAATTTTTGCCACCACAAACGAAAGGAGAATAAACAATGGCAAGGACACTGGAGCATGAGGCGCGGCAATTAGTGGGTAAAAACTGGAGTAAAGGATCGGGGACACATAAAAAACTGCTCTCAAACCTGCGAAGCATTGCACGGCATATGGAGCGCTACTCACTAGGAAGCATCAAGCACATGAAACGTAAGCATGTGATCTGGTACTTCAATGACATGATACAGAAGGGGCTTTCTGCAAGCACCCTGCAGAACCATGCAACCGCCATGCGGATTCTGGCGGCGGCAATAGGTAAGCAGAATATTGTTCCCAGAACGAATCAAGAGATTGGGATTGTGCGTACTGGACGCTATAGCCCAAAATCGACCGACCCGGCCCAGCAGGAGCTGCTTCGCGAATCTTTGTATATGAAGCATCTCTCATTGGGTGTTGCCCACGACCTTAGAACCGCTTTCGGACTTCGCGCACAGGAAAGCATCACAGCCCGTGTTGTCAACCGCAGTGGCGATGAACTGTTGCGTGTTATCGGCAAAGGCGGGCGCGTTCGCG
>CALBTS010000947.1 GCA_937968035.1 uncultured Methanomethylovorans sp. | reverse complement strand
TTTTTTTTTTTCATGCAGAAGGCTGCATTCGATGTCGTATTCGGTGACTTGAGTGCAGAGGTGTGCTCTTTCGATCTAAATGGGATAATGGCTTTTCTGAATTTTGGAAAACGAATAGCATGCTGTTCTTCAGGAACAATGCTAAAAATGAGTCATATCTACTCCCTTTTGTGTCCACTTGGCATAGTTCTCCTAGGCTGCGCAAAATCGTGATTTTTTTTAGGAAATATTAAAATACAGGGGTTTAAGTTTGGATATTTAAATAAAATCTTATGGCAGGGTTGGTTATTTATAGAAATGCTATATTTGCGTTGAAAATCCGATTTGAGAAAGCAAATGTGATGGTTGTGGACAGGTCGGGTATATACGCAATATGCTTATTTACACTCGTAGGCAACAATTAAAAATGGACAAGCAACCTAATTCGGCATTTCATATAGCTATTTTAAAAGGACTGTTAATCGGTAATTCCTTTTTACCTAATGTAGGTGATTATCTCAATGTGCTTAACTTACCATTTGAGAAGATCAATGTTTGGACGCATTCAGAAAATGAATATTCAATTCTAATTTCAGAAGTAGACTTAAAATTACATGAGGAAATTTATTGGAAGAACTTTGGGATACTATTCAAATATGCTAAAGCCTTAACTTCCGAGTTCGAATCTATCATTGACCTTGAGTATAAATGGATTAATGGATTTCAATCAACTAAAAAGCCGAAGGATTTATCATATTTAGACTTTGAGCACATAGATTATGATAAATTGTATTATGATTTTGAGATAAGGAAAATTTATGGCGAAGGACAAGTTTTAAACCTTTCTGAACTTTATGACCTAGCAGATATTATTTCTGGTCTAAATTCAGATGACACTTTCTTTTTTGCTGTTCAACACATGGTTTCTGCTATTGAGAGTCATTGGTTTTGCCAAATATGTGAATTATCACAACCACATTTAAGAAAGCATCCTAGTCATGATTTTGAAAAACATTATGAAATATTCGCCATGCCTAGATTGGAGACAGCAATCATTCAGTCAACTAAAGCCATTGAGGGAATATTAGGTCAACCAGGTAAAAACCAAAAAAGAAGAATCAGAAGATTCGAAGAAATGCTCTCCTTAAATCCTAATGATAAATTTCTCGATTCAGATATGACTTATTTAGAATTTCATGATTACTTAGTAAGTGACGTAAGAAATAAAGTAGCTCATAATTTAAGAAATGAGCCTTTCAAATCGAGTAGAAAATTAGCAATAAAGGCACAACTATTTGCATGGACTATTTTACGAGATTACTATTTTAAGAATATTAAAGGTGTATTTAATGGTATAGAACAACTGAAATTTAATGCTGAATTAAAGAATCGTATTTATCCAAATTTAGGGACTAATGGACTGATAACTCAATTTTGAATAAACTATAAACTCTTACCAATCAAGTAACCGGCTCCACCAGTAGCTAGCTGACAAAGTACGCCTCTTACACCACAGTAAATACAGGTCTCGTATACAACGGTTCATTAAGATGTGGTGCAATTTTCTCAGAAAGTGATAGTATTGCAGCATTCTCTCATTTATCTAATCGGTCTATGGTTAGGTTGCCTACCCCTTAGGCCAGGTATTTATTCCGGAGCAAGGTAGGCCAAAATTCAGGGCTAAAGTAGGCCACCAATTCCGTTTTTTTGTTATCCATGAAAAAGTGTCCCTCTGAATCCAATATCATTATCTTTCTCTCTTTTTATTAAAAAAGGTTTTACTTCAACTTGCACACTCATCCAAAATTATTACTTTTGAGTTTTAATTGAATCTTGTCAAAGTTTGAACGATAAAATGTCTAAATGGCAAAGAAAAACGGAAACGGCACTGAAGAACCTTTAGAAAAACAACTCTGGAAAGCAGCCGATAAATTGAGAAAAAATATTGATGCTGCCGAATATAAGCATGTAGTATTGGGATTGATTTTTTTAAAATACATATCCGATGCTTTTGAAGAATTATTTGCTAAACTGAAAGCCGAAGAAGCACAGGGAGCAGACCCCGAAGATAAAGATGAGTACAAAGCCGAGAATATTTTCTTTGTGCCGCAGGAAGCCCGTTGGAAAATGCTGTTATCAAAAGCAAAGCAACCCGATATTGGAAAATTTGTTGACGATGCAATGGATGCCATCGAAAAAGAGAATGCTTCGTTGAAAGGAGTTTTGCCTAAAGTGTATGCCCGACAGAATCTCGACCCGACAAGCTTAGGCGAATTAATTGACTTGGTTGGAAACATTGCCCTTGGAGATACCAAAGCCAGGAGTGCTGATGTACTTGGACACGTTTTTGAATATTTCCTTGGTGAATTTGCACTTGCCGAAGGTAAGAAGGGCGGACAATTCTATACCCCACGGAGTGTTGTTGAATTGTTGGTAGAAATGTTAGAACCATATCAAGGACGAGTATTTGACCCTTGCTGTGGTTCGGGTGGTATGTTTGTGCAATCGGAAAAATTCGTTGAAGAACGCAAAGGAAAGATTAACGACATTTCCATTTACGGACAGGAAAGCAACCAAACAACATGGCGTTTGTGCAAAATGAACCTTGCCATTCGTGGCATTGACAGTTCGCAGGTAAAATGGAACAACGAAGGTTCGTTTCTAAACGATGCGCACAAAGACTTGAAAGCCGATTATATTATTGCCAACCCGCCGTTTAACGTAAGCGACTGGGGAGGCGATTTGCTTCGCAAAGACGGACGCTGGAAGTATGGCGTACCGCCAGTTGGCAACGCCAACTACGCCTGGATTCAACATTTCCTTTATCACTTAGCACCTAACGGACAAGCAGGTTTTGTATTGGCTAAAGGTTCGCT
>CALBTS010000946.1 GCA_937968035.1 uncultured Methanomethylovorans sp. | reverse complement strand
AGACGCCGGAGGGTGTTCCACAGGGAGGTCCGTTAAGTCCGGTTCTGAGCAACATTTTGCTCAATGAGCTGGACAGAGAGCTTGAGAGACGGGGGCATAAGTATGTACGCTATGCGGACGACATGGTTATTTTCTGCAGGAGCCGACGAAGTGCCGAGCGCACTATGCAGAACATCATCCCTTTTATTGAGGGGAAGCTGTTCCTGAAAGTTAACCGGGACAAGAGTCAGGTTGCCCATGTCAGGGGCATCAGGTTCCTTGGCTACTCCTTTTACATCTACAAAGGGGAGGGCAGACTGCGGATACACCCCAAAAGTGTAACAAAGATGAAAGCCCGTATCAAGGAGCTGACATCAAGGAGTAACGGCTGGGGTAACGACCGGAGGAAGGAAGCACTGAGCCGGTACATTAAAGGCTGGGTGCAATACTTCAAGCTGGCAGATATGAAGAAGCTGCTGATAAGTGTTGATAAGTGGTATCGCCGTAGGCTACGCATGGTCATTTGGAAACAATGGAAACGGATAAAGACCAAGATAGCTAACCTCGTTAAGCTGGGCGTTAAGAAACAAAAGGCTTACGAGTGGGCGCATACAAGGAAGGGTTATTGGCACATTGCTGGTAGTTATATCCTCGACACGACTATTACCTCTGAGCGTCTTAAACTTGCTGGCTACGTCTTCTTATCGGACCACTTTAACATGGTGAAAGTTGTATCTTAGGGAACCGCCGTATACGTGATCCGTACGTACGGTGGTGTGAGAGGTCGGAAAATGAAATAGGAGGAAACCTATTTCATTTTCCTCCTACTCGATTTATATCAGCGGCTTTCCGATATTGATGCATGCCGGGGATTGGATTTAATAATGCACACACTGCTCTGATGATAAACATTTCTCTCTGAAGGCGATCTGTCTTCACAGGGTTTTGACTGATGCGGCATATCAAAAAAAATAAAAAACATTTGGCATTTATGTATTAACGTTTTATATTTGATATGCTGCATTTCTAAAACTATTTACATGTCGTTGTCCAAGTACATTGCACGATTGCAACGGATGGATCTTCTGATTGCCCTGAAGGCAACCGGATCCCCGGAGGAATTTGCCAGTAAGATGAACCTCAGCCGAAGCACTCTTTTTGAGACGCTCCAGGAGATGAAGGGAATGGGAGTTGACATCAGGTATTCCAACATCAGAGAAACCTATTATTATGGCGATGCCAGGCGAATTGTGATCAGAGTTGAGAAGGCCGGGGAGAAACAATGACACCCTTCAATCAACTTTGTGCATCATCCTCTTATGGAGAAGTCCAGAAGAGAAGGCTTGAATTCTAAACTATAAAATAATAAGGATATGGTGGAACGATTCTTGTCACACAAAGGCTGGATACTATTTGTCGGAGTCGCATTGCTGAATCTGCTCATTCTGTTGTTATCCCAAACAACTCTGATAAATGAAATCGTATTCTTCAACACTTACAGTGAGCAACTTACGTACGACAGAGCTATGGAGGTATTCAGCCAGATGCGTTCTTTCTCATGGGTAAGTTACATCATTACTCCTATACTTCTGTTGCTCAAATTTTCAGTGATGAGCGTGCTTCTCTATATCGGGATATTTTTCAGTGACCTTCATAAGGAGATAACCCTGGGGAAGATATTCAAAGTGGTGATTGCTAGTGAACTGGTGTTTGTTGTTGCCTCTGTTGTGAAACTATTGTGGTTCATCTTTTTTGCAGGCAATTACACCCTGGATGATATGAGCTTCTTCTATCCGCTGTCGTTGATTAATCTGTTCAGCAGGTCGGAGGTAGCCGCTTATTGGATTTATCCTTTGCAGACAGTGAATTTTTTCCAGCTGGTCTATATCTTGTTGCTTGCACTGGGGCTGTCTAAAATCAGTTCAATCAAAAGGGAGACTGCGGATAAGGTTGTGCTTGCCACTTATGTTCCTGCCGTAGCGGTTTGGATTGCACTGGTTATGTTTCTTTCAATTGATGTACAGGCATGAAAAAACGGATAGGCAAAGTTTTGCTTGTATTGGTGGGTGGAGTTGTGATCCTTTTGATAAGATCGGAAGAGCACACGTCTGAACTCCAGTCACCGAATACGATCT
>CALBTS010000945.1 GCA_937968035.1 uncultured Methanomethylovorans sp. | reverse complement strand
CTGGAGAAAAGAGAACGACGCATACATCAACCTCATGTGTGTGCATCCCTTTCAAAGGAAAAAGGGTATTAGCAGAGTATTGTGCCAGGAACTTGAAAGAGATCTGATGAATAAAGGCATAAAAAAACTATATGTTTGCACCTGGTCCACCAATGATGCAGCTATGAGATTCTACGAATCTAATGGGTTCATTCCATACTGTATAGTGAAGAACGACAGAGGCAATAAAGTGGATACCATCCACTACAGAAAAACATTCCAGTCATGACATCTGAATGGGACATATTTTCCCAATGCCTCTATATGGTAGAAGATCAACTTCCTTAAAAGAGATCTCTGATAGCAATACCTTTATCCGGCAAACTGCCTTATCCCAATGGCTGCATTAAAAAATGGATATACGGTGTCTATCAGCATGGTTAGGAACGACGAGGAAGAGGATAGACACCGCAGCCATAAAAGGGATGTGTTATGTTTTTTCCTGTTTTCTTGCAACTTTCTTACCTGAGAGCTTCTCTACAGCCTGTATGTCCACATCAGGCCCCGTTGAAAGCAAACCGTTTTCGATGGCGTTTTGCACAACAGTCTGTCCGGCAGTACTGCGTATGATCAGTGTGGTATAGCCTGTTGGACTACCCACTGAACCCGCAGAGAGGTCTGAATCAATAGCAGTGAAGTCAGTACACACCCTGCAACCTGGTCTTACACAGTCATCAACATCTTTCAACGGTATCACTGTGAGACTACCATCTTTCATGGTGATCTCCAGCTTCCCTTTCACATCAAAGCGGATCATGTCCAGAGGTTCGATGCTGCGCTCCCGGATCAGTTTTTCCTCTACCAGTTTCTCGTAGTCGAAGGTCTCTGTACAGAAAAGGCCGACGACCAAGCGGATGGAACGCCCGAATGGTCTCAGGAGGTCGTGGTCGCTATCAAGCATTTTCCTGACAGCCTGCACCACACAGGGCACGCCCACAACTGCAACTTTTCTGTACTTACGGGTGATGACGGCCTCTTTCAGAGAAGAGACCAGGGGCACCCACCAGTTGTAACGGCTTCCAGCCTGATTGATAAGCACATCTTCCGATGTGATGACAGTGGACGATGGTTTAAGGGTCCATGGATCCTCTTCTACTGTGACCACTGCGTCGATCATACCCTGTTCAAGAGCATTCACCAGAATAGCGGTGACAGCCCCTCCACTCTGTTTTCCGGGGATAGGGATATCAGCCTTTGCAGAAAAGATATCCAGATACTCGCCCAATACTTCGGTTGGTGCCGGGTCCAGCCTGGGACAGGTAGCATAACATGCACCACATGGGACTCCGTCAGTGACTTCCTTACAGTACCCATTATTGAAGGGACTTATGGATTCTTCCCCAGTCTTGAAAAATATGGCATCTGCCGGACACACAGCCACACATGCACCACATGCCGCACATATGCCTGTGTCCCAGACCTCAGCCTTAAGATCTAGATAATTTTTGCCCATTTTTATCACTCCCATGTGTATTTGCCAGCAAAGGGCCTGCTGCTCGAGGGAACGATGCGTGTGTAGTTAGTATCCATGAGAGGGGATGGATCTATATCGAACCTGGAACAGAAATCCATTATTACCGGAGATAACCTTTCGAGATCACTTTCAGTGAACTCTGTTTTCCTGGCACCTACTCCCAGAAGCCTGTCTGCCACTTTTCCACGGATCACGATCTCTCCCCCGTGTATACCGCTGCCGATACCTCTGTCCTCCATAAGTGGCTGTGAACCCATGCCAAGGACCAATATAAGACCTCCTGCCATGTATTCACCGAGGAATGCATGAGAAGTGCCACCTATTACAAGAGTTGGCTTCTTAGATTCGTACTCTTTCATGTGTATACCGCCACGGTACCCGATATTATTCCGGACATACACCTTTCCGCCACGCATACTGTGAGCTACAGCGTCACCTGCACTCCCATGGACGATGATCATACCCCCATCCATAGTGTTTCCGGGAGCATGTTCACAATCCCCGTGAACAGTGCACTCCGGGCCGTTCATGAACATACAGAGGTCTCCCCCGGGAATACCATTGATGGTGATCTTCACATCACCTCTGAGACCGTTGGCTATAAAACGCTGCCCAAGTACATTGTTTATCTCGATCTCCTTAACACCGGCAGCTACAGCCTGCCGGATCTGCTTATTGAGTGGAGTGTAATGCATACCTTTTGCATCAATGACCAGCTTTTCCATCTTTATGCCCCCACCGGCTCGACGTTCAGCACTTTCAGCATACCTTCATCCAGCATATACCCACGCAAACGCTCGCGGTTACCCCTGAGGCTTTCAATGCTGTTCAAGCCGGCAGCACCCATCAGCTCACTTAGCTCAAGTGTCCAGGCATGAATAAGGTTCGCAACGTTCCTTCCCCCTATCTCGGGATCGATACGGTCTACCAGGTCCTGCCGTTGGGTGGCTATGCCCCAGGGACAGAGACCACGGTAGCAGTTACCACACACCCGGCATCCAAGAGCTATCAGGGAAGCTGTTCCGATATATACTGCATCCGCCCCCAGAGCAATGGATTTTGCAAGGTCTGCACTGTTGCGTATGCCTCCGCTGGCAATGATGGAAACCTCATTCCTTACACCCTGATCGTTCAGCTTGTGATCTACAGCAGCTATAGCTGCTTCTATGGGTATGCCTACATTGTCCCTGAACACCTTGGGAGCTGCACCTGTCCCACCACGGAAACCATCGATCACAACGGCATCTGCTGAAGAACGCGCTATACCTGCAGCTATAGCGGCTACGTTGTGTACAGCTGCGATCTTCACGAACACCGGCTTCTTCCACTCTGTAGCTTCCTTAAGGCTCCTGACCAGTTGCGCCAGATCCTCTATACTATAAATATCATGATGAGGTGCCGGACTTATAGCATCTGAACCCAGGGGGATCATACGCGTACAGGACACATCAACGCATACTTTTTCACCTGGCAGGTGACCGCCTATGCCTGGCTTGGCACCTTGTCCGATCTTGATCTCAATGGCTGCGCCACGTTCAAGATAATCGATGTCAACGCCGAACCGCCCTGAAGCCACCTGCACGATCGTATGGTCCTGATAAGGATGCAGAGCCTTATGCATTCCGCCTTCACCTGTGCCCATGAAAGTGCCCATTTCGGTCACTGCCTTGGCAAGGCTTAGCTGTGTATTGAGACTGATAGCTCCGTAACTCATATGGCCTATCATGATAGGTGTTTCAAGCTTCAGGTTAGGGGCAAGCTCCGTGACAAGTTCCACATCACCTTCATCGTTCTTTCTGAACTCAAGCCTTGAAGGCTTCTTACCCAGGTATGTGCGCAGTTCCATGGGCTCTCTCAGAGGATCGATGCTTGGATTTGTCACCTGGCAGGCATCCAATACCAGCCTGTCGAAGATTATAGGATAATCAAGTGCATTACCCATTCCTGCAAGGATTATCTTGCC
>CALBTS010000944.1 GCA_937968035.1 uncultured Methanomethylovorans sp. | reverse complement strand
ACCACCGAGATCTACACTCTTTCCCTACACGACGCTCTTCCGATCTCTACCTGCCGGTGTCATCTTTCTCGAAGAACCGGTTACTAAGACTCTTAAGGTTTTGGCTGGGAAGAAGCTTAACAAACGATTCCACGTACCTGATGGGAACTGGACTATTGATGAGCTTCGTTCAGGCATTTCTGATCTTAAGGGAAAAGTGTATTTATATAATCACTTTGGTTCTAAGAACTGGGAGAATATAAAGTCCAAGATCAAGTATATGGTACTCTCTCTGGGTATCAAGGATATCTTTCTAGATCACTTAACTGCTATGGTAGCTCAGGAGGCCGATGAGTACAAGGCGCTCAATAGAATCATGGAGGAGATGGCTTCTCTCACTCAAGAACTCGACTGCACCATCTTCTATATCTCTCATTTGCGTAAGGCCTCGGGGACTCCCCATGAAGAAGGTGGGCATGTCTCAGCCGATCAGTTTAAAGGATCTGGAGCAATTGTCTTCTGGTCTAACTTTCTGTTCGGATACGAGAGAAATCAGATAGCTGATGATCCTGCTGAGAGAAATACAACTACTTTCAGGGTTCTTAAGGACCGGAACACTGGACTAGCTACTGGGTGTACATTTAAGCTGTGGTACGATCATCCTACAGGCAGATGGCGTGAGAAGATGGAAGAAGATGGGATAGATGAGGATGTATTGTGAGCATAGAAAGGTTTTTATACGGTTTAGGCTTTGCTATGATCGATTGGGTTGAAGCAACGGTTAGTTTATTTTCCTTAGGACTCTACCATCCTGGTTGGAGTATGGCTTACTGTGCTACCTATACTAAGTGGTGGATTCAGCGCAAGAGGAAGTCATGAAAGAGGGTAAGGACTACACTGTATTAGTACAAATAGGTAGTGAAAAGCCATTTTTTCAGCTTCAACTAGTACGAGATATACATGGTCGCGGATATGGTATTATCCATAAACAGAAGATACCACGAGGCTTTTTCTTCTTTTTGAAAAAGCTTAAGACTCATTGGCTAGATATGAAATATCTTCCAGGTAAGCTTGAACCAGGAGATGAGGATTTCGATGATGCATTTACCTTTGATTCGAAAATCTTATCAGATAGGCTTAAGTCTTATTCTCAGATATATAACTTTGAAATTAGAAACATAGACGAACTACTTCAGTCTATGAATGATGATGAGAGGAACCGTTATGTCGTCTAACAGTTGGGAACAAATGGATGATGTAGAGATTATTATTGATATCCTTAAGATAGAGAAGGAAGTTGTCCATTTAAAACTCACAATGGTTCACGTAGAGACCGGCACTATCCTACACAATAAGGCCTTTAGTATGGAAAATGGATCTAATATTTTAATAGGTAATCTTTGGTTGAACGAAGATGAAGCACTTAACACAAAAGTCCTTTATAAGGAGGTAGTCTAGTGGGTACTGAATGGTGGAAAGAGTACCACTCAATCTTTAATAATACACCTTCATCTGTTTATAAGCCGAATTCACCAGCCACATTAGCTAAACTTATTCAATGGCATAAAGAGAATTTCAATTATAAGTATGGTGATCTTCCTTCAGATTTTTCTTCTAATGAAAGAATGAAGGAAAGGATCGAAGATGAGAGGGAAGTTGTATGATCTCTGTAGGTGATCAGGTAATGGTTATTGCTGAGTTTCCTGATTTTGGATGGGGTGATGTAACTCCAGATGAAATTGGGGTAGTGGTTGGTATAGGTGATGGTGAAGAAGATCTTATAAAGGTCTTTGTTGATTTCCCAAACCATTCAGACTGGGAGGGATGGTCAGATGAGGTGGCTGTGATTAATCCTAGAAAATCAATTCCACCACACATTAAATACCTACCTATTGTATGAGAATTCTTCAATACGATATTGAAGCAGACGGTCTTCTAGATACTATTACTAAGATCCACTGTATAGTAGCTAAGGAGATGATAACAGGTAGAGTAGTACGATTCTATAATGACATCCATGAAATAGAAAGGGGGACAGATGATTATCCATTGCGATATGCAATACCGGCTTTCGAGAAAGCCACAACCCTCATTGGGCACAATATTATCGGTTATGATAACGACGTGCTCGAAAGGTTCCTTGGTATAAATACTAAGAATAAAAACATCATTGATACCCTAGTCTGGAGCCGAACACTAAACCCAGATAGGCAGTTACCAAAAGGTTGCCCCGCTGTAGCATTCAACCCAGAGACAGGAAGGAATGATAAGATCGGTCCTCACTCTGTTGCTGCATGGGGCTATCGTGTAGCCAGGGCCAAGCCGTCTCACTATGATTGGTCTAAGTTCTCACCTGAGATGCTCCATCGTTGTACCGAAGATGTTATGATCCAAGAGAAGATATTTTTTGCCTTATTGAAAGAGGCAGGATTGAAACCAGAGGACGTTTATGTATAATGTTACGATTGAAGTTGGACCTGATAAGTGGACATCCTATAACATTCTCACGATTACACATAATGGTGAGGTAGTAGGAACTTTCACCGATATGGGTGAACCAGAAGATAATTCTTTCAATAGGGACTACAATTGGGTTTCCCAAGCTCTTCAAGCTGCATATAGGTTTGGACTGAATGATGCTGAAGATAAGTATATGACTGATGCATTGAAATGGAGGAACCTTGTTGAGATCCAGAAAGCTAGGAGTGGAGAATGAGTGTATATTTTATATCTGATCTGCATCTAGGACACAAGAATATCCTGAACTTTAGTCCTAATAGGTATGGTGATACTCCATATGAGCATGACGAGTATCAGATAAGTCAAATCTATTCGACTATCGGTAAGAAGGATGTACTATATATTCTAGGTGATGTAGCGTTTGAAGCCAAGAAGCTTGAACTTCTAAGGCCAATAAGGGGCCGTATGATTCTTGTAAGAGGTAATCATGACACGTATCCTCTTGATCTTTACAGAGAATTTTTTGTAGATGTTTTAGGATTCGCTAAGTATAAGGAATTTTGGCTAAGCCATGCTCCTATTCATCCTGAAGAACTTCGAGGAAAGAAGAATATCCATGGTCACGTACACATGATGAGTATCCCTGATGACAGGTACATCAATGTATGTACAGACGTACTGAAAGATCAATGTCCTATATCGCTTGAACAGATTAGGGCTAATATCAAACCACGGTTTGAAACCGAATGGGAGGAAGTTGATGTCTCTTAGTATTAGAGAGAAATGGCTGATGCAGCATTCATTTGATGAGGGTATTCATAGTTTCCATGAAACTTTTGAAGATTGGATTAGTCAGGTAGTAGGCTCGGGTGGTAGAACAGTTGAAGACGAACTACTATCATTTGCTCCAAAGAATGGTAGTGAGCGGGAGATACTACCTTGAATGATAAAATTGATAGGAAGGGAGGTGACAAATTGCTGAGTGGTTAAAAGCATTACAACTTGAGACTGAAGTAGCTAAGATTATTCATCAGCAGGAACTGAATGGTGTAGCTTTCGATCTTCCTAAGGCCCATGAGCATGTTGAAACTCTTACAACTATGGGTGAAGATCTATATACTAGTATTAGGCCGTATCTCGTATTAGAAGTTAATTGTCCGTACAAGACACCAGTGAATAAGCCATTTCTTAAGAATGGAGATTATCATAATTCTGTATGTGCGTGGTATGATGAACAGGAACGAGAGCTAGTCAGTGGGCCATTTAGTCGAGTAGAGTTTGAAGAGCCTGACCTAGGATCTAGGCAAAAGCTCATCAAACAGCTTATTAGACATGGCTGGAAACCTACAATCTTTACTGAGAAAGGGAGCCCTAAACTTACCGAGAAGGGCCATCCTGTCGATAGTCTCTACAAGATTGAGGCACCGGTTGGTAAGGCTATTGCTGAATGGTATACCATGAGACATCGTAAGTCTCAGATTGAAGGTTGGATAAAGACGGTAAGAACCGATGGTCGTCTAACTGCAGGTGCTAACTCATGTGGTACAAATACGTATCGTATGCGTCACAGGGGCGTTGTAAACGTACCTAAGGCAGACCCCAAGGTTACCTTCGGAAAGCAGATGAGAGAGCTTTTCATAGCTCGTCCAGGGTATAAATTACTTGGTTACGATGCATCAGGTCTTGAAGCCAGATGTATGGCACACTATACACACAAATTTGATGGAGGTGGGTTTGCTGATCTGGTTCTAAATGGAGATGTCCATGCAAAAAATGCTCGTATCTTTTTTGAAGGTGAGACTTCAAGTTTAGATGTGGACTCTCCAGAGTTTAAAAGTTATCGAAGTAGAAGTAAGAATGGATTCTATGGGCTCCTATATGGTGCTCAGCCAAAGAAACTGTCATCGACATTAGATGTTTCACTGTCTACAGCTAAGTATCTTTTTGATAGGTTCTGGCGTGAGAATGAAGCATTAGGCGAGGTGCGGAACTTAGTTATGAAAATGCATGACCAACGTGGATGGGTTCCTGGTATTGATGGGAGGAAAATTTATACCAGATCATCTCATAGTGCATTGAATGCATTGTTCCAATCCTGTGGTGCTATCTTGATGAAGCGAGCAATGGTGATGTTACGTGACTTCGCTCTTGAGGAGATCGGAAGAGCGTCGTGTAGGGAAAGAGTGTAGATCTCGGTGGT
>CALBTS010000943.1 GCA_937968035.1 uncultured Methanomethylovorans sp. | reverse complement strand
TGAGGCGCAAGCCTCAGGAACAGGACAAAACCGTATAGAGTCCCTTGCGGACGACAGATATTAGCCTGAGTCGTGAGCCTCAGGAACAGGACAAAACCAACACAACAAGGAGGCAATATGGCAACATCATATTGTTTTATGGCCGTGCACATCGTGTTTTCCACCAAGGAACGTTATAGATTCCTGGAGGGAGAATTGGGCAGGCTGATGCACGAATACATCGGGGGAATAATTGGCAGCCTGAAGGGTGAACCCATCATTATAAACGGGATGGCGGATCATGTTCACATCTTGTGTATGCTTCCCAAAGAGCTTAGCATTGCAGAATTTATGCGATTGGTTAAGACCAACTCCAGTAAATGGTATCGGGAAAAACACAATCCCAAATTCAATTGGCAGGTGGGTTATGGTGCGTTTACGGTTAGCAAGTCATCAATGGATAGCGTGTATCAGTATATCGCGGCGCAAAAAGAGCATCATGCCAAAATGCCGTTTGAGGACGAATTTATGGCTTTGTTATCTAAACATGGAATGGAATATCTGGGGGATTGATGAATATTTGAACCTGAGGCTTGCGCCTCAGGCTAATATCTGCCGTCCACAAGGTACTTAACGCTACACGGGTGTGGGCATCGTGGTGGAGTGATAATACCCTTGGCACATTATAAGTTCTCACCCAAACCTTCAAATCGATATCACGTGTCACAGAGGTCTTAAAGGTTTATAGGTTGGGGAGATAGATAGGACTGGCTTTAGACTGTGTCACAGTGGTCTTTGGACGTTTCTGGACGTTTCGATATCACGATTCCTTCAATTTTGCCCTCAATTTAAGGTATTTTCAGAACATCAGATTTTCTGAAATGGTTTGCGAATTTAATAGAGCCGTAACTGAAGTGCCAGGGGGCCGATCATCGTTAACCACTGACTCTGATCAGCGTCTATAAACTCGATCCGGTAGTCTTTATTGAGCGGTTGGAGGGCAACTCCCTTGCGTGCCTCATCATACTGTATCCTTTTCAGGGTAATGCCTGTCTCGTATCTGACGGCACAGATCTTCCCATCCAAGCCTTCCCAGGTAATCTGCTTTTTGATCAACACGATATCACCGTGCAAGATCTGCGGCTCCATGCTGGCACCATTGATTCGGAAGGCCACGTAGTTGTCCGTCCCGAAGGGAATGTAACGAGTGGGGACTTCGACTGATTCCGCTGGCTCAAGACCCTCGGGTACTTCCATGGGTGATCCAGCGGCTATTTCCGCCACGATCGGGAAGATCGAAGTACGCACGTAAGTGGTATCAAAATCATTCACTAAGACTGGCTTGCCATCCACGATCTGGACTTTCTTGGTAGTCCGGATATCATCTCCCAGTTCCCAGGGAGCCATGATGAACATACTGCCTTCCCCTCTTAATAGCCAGTTCACATTCACTCCGGCATCGACTAATCTGGCCATGAACTGAGGGTCGGGAAACCTCTCATTATTCTTATAGCGGTCCAAAGAATTGGCAGAAATGCCAAACTTTTCTGTGAACTGGTACTGCTTCAATTTCATTGCTTTAATCAGCATTCCCAGTCTGCTGCCGACGTCATTGGGGTCCATTATTCCTCCTATAAGGTCATTTTTTGCTTGACCTTTTGCCGTATGGGTAAGATTATGCATCCGTAGACAAGATAAATTGTCTATCTTTTTTGTCAATGCTTATTTATATAGTTGTGATTCGGCGGCGGATTCTTCCGCTCGTATCAGATAGATTTCAAAGCCTGCCGGAAAGAGCAGAAAGGACTTCCCAAGTTATTGCGATGCAGTTATGTAGCACCCAACAATAACAAACGGGAGGCGCTTATGAAAGCGACCAGTTACGAGCCAGGAGAAAGTAGGGTCAAGGACGACCTCTGTGACACACCGACCTCTGTGACAGGTGTCACACACCCCTCCAATCGGAGAAAAAAGCCGCCGATGCTGATCAGTAGATATGTTGAACGCTGTGACAGATCGACAGGCCGGTTAGCGGCCACCACTGTGACAGATTATCCGACCTCTGTGACACGCCACCGGAGTGGAGGTGTCACAGTGGTCTTACCTGTAGCTGAAGATTATTGGCAGAGGCTGAACATGAGCAAGAACAAGATTAGGTCAGTTTGGCTGACCGTGGAGCGGGCGGCGGAGCTATTGGGCTGCTCCACCCGCACCGTATGGCGCAATATCAAGCGCAACAAGACCGAAGTGTATAAGCACCTGGTCGAGCAGGATGGCTATAAGGTTATGAAGACCTTCCTGCTGACCGAGCCATCCTTATATATAAAGGAGATGGCAGACTGCCAGGCCAGACATCTGGTGCCTGCCGGCTTCATTGAGATCACTCTCAAGGTGGATGGCAAGGATCTGCACAGTGCTTTGATCTACAAATACAGCGAGGAGGACAAGCATGAGCATCTATGATGAGATCGATCCCCTGGCCTATGCGGAGCTCTATCAGAGTATCTATCCCGATTGGAAGGGTAAACAGGAGCTACTGGACCTGATCGGGAATAACCAGGAGATCAAACCCAAGGCAAAACCTCGACCAGTACCCATCAGCGAGCCTACTGAGATCATTAAGCCTGATCCTGGCATAGTCCTGGAAGGCGAGGTATGCGACCTGAGAGATGATGAAGAGGGATACATCGACTTCACTCCGGAAGAGCGGGTACCCGTTAAATACGATAACGAAGCCAAACTCCTCGGTTACTTCTGCAGCACTGTGCTGGATCGGCTCCATACCTGCGAATCCAAAGGCCGGGAGTGGGAACTGATCACTGAGGAATACAATCAGGGCAGCCTGGTGCCGGAACTATATGCCTTAAAGGGAAAACGCACCGAAAGAGCTTTGCGTATCTGGCTGGGGCGCTATGAGCAGAGCAAACAAGACATGTATGCCCTCCTGCATGGCAATCGCTATCAGAAGCGGCAACGCAAGATCACCGAACTGGAGGGCAAAGTGCTGCTGGTGATCCTGCTGCATCCCAACCGGATCAGTATCGGCAGTGCTCTCAAGTTCCTAAAAGCCAAAGCCGAGTCCGGCCTGATCGACTCACCCAGCTCAGTACCGACCTTAAGAAGATGGGTCGAGGAATGGCGGGACGATAACCTGGCGATCTGGGAGCAAGCCAGGCAGGGCAGCAAGTTCGTG
>CALBTS010000942.1 GCA_937968035.1 uncultured Methanomethylovorans sp. | reverse complement strand
CACTACTGTCCGGTTAAGAATTCCAGAATGACAACTGGTTCTCATCGGACAAATTAATTGGGTTATTATTATTGATAAAAAGTTCTTTGATAGGTGTCTTCTCGAATAGAGTTAGACCCATGGTTTGAGCGAAAGTATACAAACTGATAGCGAGATCCAGCTTTTTCTTGGCAATCGCAATCAGCAGGTAAGTGCAAGTAGCAATCCAGATCTGGCAATAGACGGCATTAGGACTCGTTCCGTAAAATGCTTTGATGTGAAGGTGTTGTTTAATCCATTTGAAAAAGAGTTCGATCTTCCATCGTTCACGGTAAAGCTCTGCTATTGTCAAAGCCGGAAGGTTAAAGTCATTGGTTATGAACTTATAGACAACCCCGGAAGCATAGTCTTCATAGACTACGAGACGGAACGCTTCCGGGTAAGATTTTGAGGACTTATAACCAGTTAACCTGACTATCTGGTCGCTGACTATACCAGTTGATTGATCTGGGTCTGCAGAAGAGATGATCTCACATCTTAAGTTCTCCTTTGCTCTGGTCACATAGAATGCACGGCATTGATGCATAAGGGAATACAACCGATGAAAATCTACGTACCCTTTATCCATAACATAGTATGAACCAGGCTCAACCGGGATTTTATCCAAAACATTAATGTCATGTACAGCACCCTCGGTGATGTCGACAAAGACAGGAATAGATCCCCGGAGATCAAGTAAGGTGTGCATCTTTACTGCTCCCTTCTGATGATGGAACTTAGCCCAGGGATAAAGACTTAAGCAAAGATCAATGGTGGTGCTATCAAAGGCATATACCACATTATCCAGATCCAGCCTGAACTCTTTATCATCAAAGTACAGAGGCCTTGCCTTCCGGATTAGAACCTGAGCGAAGTCAGCGTAAATGCGCCAATCACGTCTTTCGTTGGCATCTGCAAGGGTAGACCTGGAGATGGGTTGCTTGATACCTGAATGATACAATTTACCGGAGAATGCAGCCAGACAATTTTCAATATCACGCAAGCTTTCACGCCCTGTCAGTTGAGCGAAGCTCATTACAAGAAAGTGCTCACGGCAAGAAAACTTTCTCACCCGGTAGTCACCCTTGTACTGATCAACACACTTCTGAAAATCGTATTCTGGCATAAACATCATCAATTGCGCAAAAACTGTCTTCCCGGTATACATAATCGCTCAAAACGTTGTAAGAGCGAAAGTATAAGTTCAAGTCGTAAAAACTTTTGACCTTGTATAATATATTATATATTAGTGTTTTATAGAGTTAAAATCAGTCCTTAACCGGACACTAGTGA
>CALBTS010000941.1 GCA_937968035.1 uncultured Methanomethylovorans sp. | reverse complement strand
TCAGATGAGAGCTGTTTCAGGTCATCGTCTTCGGCCAGCCACGTGTCCAGCATGGATGCTGTCAGTTCCAGATGCCCCTGGAATCCGTAGGCATTGTTCCCTGCTTTGACCACCTGGTTACGACAATGCTTTCCCGTAGCCAGCAGCTGCATGTCATGTGTCAGCTCCACAGTTTCCCCGTGCAGGTGGAATATGGGTAATGTTGCTTCCAGTCCTTTAAAAATAGTATCTTTCTGACCTGCCGGTGTAAGTTCCAGAGAGAACTCTTTTCCATGTAAGTCCTTCCATCCCACTTCTTTTATGGGATTCCTTATGACCCTGCCACCACAGGCTTTAACGAGAGCCTGCATGCCAAGACAGATCCCCAGATACGGCATATCTGCCCTTGCAACCTGTTGTATTGCGGCGATCTCCTGCTTCATTGCCTTTGTCGTGTCATTTGCACTGGCCGGACCTCCCATCACTATCAGTGCTTCATAGCCTGTGGGATCAGGGATCTCTTCGGCACGTTCAATTTCAACGATCTCCTGTTCGATACTATTGCTGCGGAGGATCTCTCCCAGAGTTCCGGGTCCCTCTCTGGCACAGTTCTTGACTATCAGGACTGTCATGGATAAATGAGGAGTTTTGAAAAGATATATGTGCATCGCCAGGTTTTCAAAGAACGGAAGTGCCAGAACAGGAACAAAAGAGATAATGCTGAAGGGTTCCTTTCCTCTGTATCAAGGGGAAAGGAACCGTTTTCCGTTTTTAGGCATTTTTGCCAGCCATCATCGTACCACCGATGATCTCGTACCAACCAACCAACCTTTTTTGGGATTTATCCTCGCCTCAGCAATACAACCTTTGTTATTCAACTATTTAATCTTTTCTTCACTTTGCTATATACTAATTCTAATGATGATGAGGTGCTTTCTCCTTACAGACTTTTTTTGGATGAACTGTTAGGCATCGTTTATTTTTATTTCATGTTACTTGCAGTATTGTGCAAAGCTTCCGAATACTTTTCAAAAGCTGTCTGATTGTAACACACCAGGATTACTTTGTTGATAGTATTCGCTTCAGTGAGGAAATCCCACACGGACCGAACAGCGATGCCCGCAGCCCTCTCTACAGGAAAACCATAAGCTCCTATACTTATTCCCGGGAACGCAATAGATCTTACTTCATATTGCTGTGCAAGTTCCAGGGAACTTTGGTATGCACGATAGAGCATTTTGTCCTCTCCGTGAGTGCCTCCTTTCCATATAGGTCCTACAGTGTGTATCACCCATTTTGCAGGCAGGTTGTATCCCCTGGTGATCCTCGCCTCTCCGGTGGGGCATCCTCCAAGCTTACGGCACTCTCCAAGCAGTTCCGGGCCAGCTGCCCGATGGATCGCTCCGTCCACACCGCCCCCGCCAAGCAATGAATTATTAGCTGCATTAACGATGGCATCGACCTGCTGTGTCACGATGTCATCCATTATGACCGAGATCCGTTCAGCTATTTCCATCATAGTGATGCTCCTTGTTCTCTCCTTATCCTTTGTATATAGTTTAGGACCCTGTGCATATAAATCCAGGTGGGTTTGCATGATCAATGTACATGATCAATGTGTATGGTAAAATACTAATAAAGACAATGATAATTTCATGGACCAGCGTACACAAAGCATTCTTTCTATATTCGAACAGATCAGCAGCATTCCACGGTGTTCAAAACATGAGGAGCGCATAGCAAACTGGCTCAAGGAATGGGCGTTATCCCACGAACTCAGCTTCAAGTTCGATAGCGTTAATAATGTAGTGATCACTGTTCCGCCGTCTTCTGGCTACGAGAGATCACCCTCGGTGCTCATCCAGGGCCACATGGATATGGTATGTGAGAAAGCCGAGTCAGTGGATCATGATTTTAGCAAGGACCCTATTAAGCTGGTCTATGATGGTGACTGGCTGAGGGCTGACGGCACTAGTCTGGGTGCTGACAATGGCATTGCTCTGGCCATGGCCCTCGAACTTGCCCAGGATAGAACAATCGCTCACCCTCTTCTGGAATTGCTCTTTACTGTAGATGAAGAAACCTCAATGCAGGGTGTCAATGCCCTGACCCCCGACTTCATTTCAGGGAAGGTCTTACTTAACCTTGATTCTGAGGAAGACGGCGTTTTCATTGTAGGCTGTGCAGGCGGTATCACTACCCGAATTGAGATGAGCATAGACCGTATTTCTATTCCGGGGTCTTATAGCATCTGCAGACTCATTGCCGAGGGCATGGCTGGTGGTCACTCTGGTGTGGATATTCACGAAAAGAGGGTAAATGCTAACAAGGTGCTTGCGGCAGCTATTGAAAAACTGCTGGATCCAACTATAATGCTGATATCTGTCGATGGGGGTAAAGCCCACAATGCTATTCCCAGATAC
>CALBTS010000940.1 GCA_937968035.1 uncultured Methanomethylovorans sp. | reverse complement strand
GGCAACCACCGAAATCTACACTCTTTCCCTACACGACGCTCTTCCGATCTGGACAACCTCAACTCGATAGCCACCGCAAAGATTGGCATTAACCAAGCCGGTACGCAGGACGCACTCAACTTCACCAACTTAGGATTGAACGCTATCGGCAATGACAGGGGGTTGCTGGCAATGATAAACAAGTTGTTGGGAAACGCTGGAGGGGGCAAGGATGGCATCCCAAGTAATTCTCTGTTGTTTCCACAGACACCACAGGCCACGTTTGGAGATGAATTAGTGCAAGACCCTGACGCATCCTATGACGCATTACTGGAAAGTATATGGGGCAAGGGCTGGAACAATAAATTTAAAGGTTAACCATGGCTATCCCAACACTCGACATACCCCTTGGCCACCTGTACTCCAAGACACCGTACCCGCAGGTAGAATACTCCCCCGAACAGGAGGAGATGGTGAACCTTCTGGTTAATCGGGAACAGTACGCTCAGGACAGGCAAGCACAGGAGGCCGCAGCCCTCACCGCAAAGGTAAACATCGACAAAATCAGGCCGGAACTTCAGGGGCTTGCTCTCAGAGATATTTCAAAACATGAGAAAGATTTACGGTCACTGTACGGGGATAAGATGAACCGAAAGAACCTGTACAATCTTAATACCGAAGGTAAGGCCAAGGTATCACTTGCAAACACGGCACTGTTAGGCCGTATCGGGGCGTTGGAACAGTTTACAAAGGATGCAGCCGAAGCCGACAAGCGTTACTATGCGTTACTGGCAAAGGGTGATGCGGGTTTTACCATGGAGGACTACCATGCGGTACGCAAGGAATGGGAGGACAGGGTAAAGGCTGCTAACAGCGTTGACGACGTGCCGTGGTTAAGCCAGTTGACACAGGAACGCATTGAGCCGAAGGTAAAGCAGATGGATGCACTAAAAGTGCGTAATAAGTTTGAAGACGAAGTAGTGTCTCAAATGTCCGGGGTTGAGTATCAACGGCCAACTGTACAGGGTGTTGCTGATTTCATAAAGACCCGTTACCCGCAGAGCAATGGAAATTGGAACGAGTACCGCAATTCATTGGAGTTAAGTGGCATCGTTGACCCGAAAGACGACTACGAGACGGCTCTAAATAAGGCAGCCACAGCATTAAGGCCGTCTATCAAGCCGAGACCTGAACCTGCAAGGATTAATGTCAACAATGGCAGTGGTGGTAAGCAACCGAAAGAGCCAACGGTAATACCTGAGAACTCAGACAATTTAGGCAGGTATTGGGATTTATCAACACTTTCACAGAAGCCTAAATGGACTGGACAACATGATGGGGTGCCTATAAAAAATGCGGATATTTTAAGTATCCATATTGAGAATGGTCAGGCCAAAATGAAAATACAAGGGCAACAGGCTGGAGTTACGGGTGGGGATACTTATACTTTTTATAAGCCAATGAGCCGCACCGTCATAGCTGATTTGGTAAAAAAAGGTTATATGCTTGATGGATATACTGGCGAATACTCCGATGCAGCAACATGGAACGCGGTAAAGAATACTTATGCTGAACCTGTGGGGAAAAGTACCACAACACCAAGCAAAAAGTGGACGCCACCAAATAAAGTAAAATAATGGACGAACAGAATCTTAAATCACTGTACGATTTTGCGACGAGTAATAAACTTGACGTAGGTAAATGGGATGATTTCAAGGCGAGCATGAGCGATTCTGTTAATCGTAAAAGTTTCTTTGATTTTGCCACAAGCAACAAACTCGACTTGGGGGCATACGAAGATTACGAAGTAAACCTTGTTGGCTTAAAAAAAAAAGAACCTACCGTTTCAGAATCCCTTTCACCGGATGGTACGTTGTCTTTACGAGACAGGTCAGTTAATGAGAACCTTGATTACCCGTCATCGCCACCACTATCACAGGATGCCCCGAATACTGCGGTGCCTGCTACTACTGTGGCACAAGGTACACCGACACCCACGGCACAGGCAGTACCAACCCAAGCTAAGGAGGGTGGGGTAGCCTCATACCTGCCTGATAAACACCCGTTCGATTACAGGGACAATCCAATGCTCCCGCAGTACGAGATGTTTGAAGCGTCAAAGAATGGCGACTTTAAGAAATCCGATGACATTGCCATGAGCATGATCGAGAAGAACCCTGCCGACCCGTATGCGTACAGGATGCTGTACTACAACTCCAAGAAACAGGGTAAGCCTGATCTGGAACTACTGCAAAGAGCCGCAGCGTATAACCCAAACGACATGGCACTATTGGCAGATATGGCTTTTGTAGCAAAGAACACGAAAAACCTTGCAGCCGCATCCCAGTACGCTTTGCAGATAGCGCAGATGGTTCCACCGAAGAGCCACGACATACCTTCGCTTGAATATCGTGACTACGCTATGGGTATTCTGTCAGACGTTGCCGTAATGAGTGGCAACCAGGAAGAAGCCCGTGGGTTTGTGAAACAGCGTGAGCAGATAGCCGAACAGATCAAAGAGAAAACCCCAACATCAAATGATTGGGTGTTGTCGCAGTCTATCAATAATTCATTGTTGGGCATGGGGATTCGTGCCGGACTGCCAGAGGGTTCTACCAATCCTGAATTTGATATTTTCAGAAACTACCAACCAACCACGGCAGACGAGATGAAGGCCGGACTTGGCTCATTGCTTATTGACACATGGGCGTTTGGAGTTGGAGCATCTGCTGGTGCCGCCCCTGCCCGTCTTGGCGTTGCAGCGTATCGAAACTATGCTATCAAGAAGTATGCACAGGAGATGGCCAAACGTGGATTATCGAAAGAGGCTATTAATGTTGGCGTATCGCAGGTGGCAAAAAATGTAATGACAAGCGGTATCACAGGCACTATCATGGCCGCATCTGGCAGTGCAGGAGCGTTGGGATACTACGATGCAGGCTCAGACTTTTTACGTCAACTTGCAGGTGGGGCAACCATTGACGACGTGGACTATGGCCATGTATTGAAACGCTTTGAGCATGGCAGTGTGCTTGGTGCTATGATCGGGCCATTGGGTTACGGTACGAACGCAGCAAGAAAAGCAGCACAGACGTATATCAACAGAAGTACAAACCTTGCAGGAATGGGCGCAAAGGTAGCCAAGTTTGGGGCTGATGTAGGCGTAGGAACCGCTGGGTTTGGAGCTGAGAACGCACTGTTTGTTAGTGGTGGCGCACTCCTTGACGGCAAAGATTTAAGCGAGATCACCACGAAGGATTGGGTAATGTCGTTTGGCACATTGGCTGGCCTTAAAGGTGTCAACAAGGTAAAAGGTTGGATTAAGTCCGAAGCGTTCACCGAGGACAAGGTGAACATGGGTGAGTTTAACGTGAAGTTCACGCCCACCGAAGCCGAAGCGATAAGACGACTTGGATACGATGGACAGGCCGACCCGACCGACCCCAATTCAGTATTTCGTAACCCCGAACCCATACTTGCAGACCCGACAGTGCCGCAGACCGCCAAGATGAAGATCATGTGGGCAGGGTACGGCGTTCGTCCGACAGAGTTTCCCGCCATGAACGCTGTATCTGTTACAGAGAAAGACGGCAAATGGAACGTAAGCACCACTAATAAGGAAGGTGCTATTGTGACCAGCGAGGACTTTGCCACAAGGGAGCAAGCCAGTGAAGCAGCATTGCAGTTGGCTCAGATGCTTAAAGACGTTAAGACCAACGAGGCCATATCGGAACTCACCCCTGAACAAAAGGCAGAGGTATTGGAGAAGTTGAAATTGTTAAGGGTTGAACCTGAAACGGTGGAGGCTGCATTGGATAAGCCGCCAGCCGAACGTACCCCCGAAGATATACAGGCCGTCAATGTGCTTAAAAACACCATGGCCGACTTCCCGCCACCACCACCTAACCTTGTCAGCGATGGCAAAGGCAACTTGACGGAGTATAAGCCTGTTACCACAGAACCCATTACCACAGAACCCCCCGTTAAGACAGAACCCGCCCCCGAAGTTAAGCCGCAGCAGCCCGCCCCGAAGGTGGAGACTGAACCCCAATCACCGGAGGCAACCGCACCGAAACAAGGTGTGGAGGCCGCCCCCGCACCGGCAGGTTCGGAGAAGCCACCCACAGAGACAGGCGGGGTGAAGCAGGGGGAACCAGCAGACAAAAGGGATGGGAAGAAAAAGACAGTGTTAAAACCATGGGAAGATATTTTTGTTAATAGTGAACCAAAATTAACAGACATAGAAAAAGAGGAAGTAGAATCAGGGCTAAACCACATTTACGATAAAAGTGAGATTACAAATAAATCCGTTACAGTTCCATTAAACAAGATACATCATATAAACCGTAGTGAGCAAACAATAGAAGAAGCGATTGATAATATTGAGGGAGGGGATAGGTCTTACACTAAGGAAAATGTTTTACTTATCAAGAATGGTGAAACATTTGAAATCGCAGACGGTTTTCATAGGATCGCCAAAGCCTATTTAAGAGGGGAAATATCAATAAAAGCCGATATTATTGACAGAAATGAACCAATACCATTGACAACTCCTAAAAAAAGCAGTAAATTAGTAGATGAAAACAAGCCAAATGGAAACAACAAGATTAAAACAGAACCAGGCCCCGCCATTTCTAATGAGGTTGGAGTGGATGAAGGACAACCATCCAGAATACCTGATGGAACTGTACGGCCAAAAGAAACTCCAAAAAACAATATTGGAGGAAGTAGAAAAAGCGAACGATCATTACATGATGTTACTGAAAAAAGGGATGGGGAAGGACGAGGCCAACGAGATAAGAACGTCACTACTGGCACCGTCAGAAGCACTGGGGACGAGAAACCCGCCACCGATACCAAACAAGGTGTGGGAGAAGATTTACGTGGAAATGACAAGTTAACGCCAGAACAACAGAACCATGTCATTACACCCGAAGATGTTATCGTTCCTCACGGAGAAACGTCTAAGGTAAAAGCCAATATTAGTGCCATCAAGTTAGCAAAACAACTTGAATCGGAAAAGCGTGATGCAACCCCAACAGAAAAAAAGATATTGGCGCAATATACTGGATGGGGTGGATTGCCAAAGATTTTTGAAAGAGAATGGGGCAATGATTGGGCAAATAAATACGGTGTTCACGCTGACGAATTAAAGAGTATTCTCACCAAAGAGGAGTGGCAGGCTGCCAAAGAATCCACAATTAACGCTCACTATACTGCAAGGGGAATCATTGATTCTATGTGGAAAATAGCGGACAAACTCGGATTTAAAGGTGGAAACGTATTGGAGCCTGCTGGCGGGATAGGACATTTTTTTGGAATAATGCCTGAAAAGTTTGCAAAGAAGTCATATTTGTACGGACATGAACTTGACAATATCTCAGGACTTATATTCTCAAAGCTATACCCCCAAGCAAAAGTAAGCGTATCTGGTTATGAAACTTCGACCATTCCGAACAACAGCATGGACATGGTTATTACCAATGTACCATTTGGCAGCGTTAAAGTTTACGACAAGGCAAACAAGGATATTTCTGATTTTCAGATACACAATTTCTTTATAGCCAAATCACTTCGCAAACTAAAGCCAGGAGGTCTTGGCGTATTTATCACTACTTCAGCCACCATGGATAACGAAGGTGCAGGTAAAAAGTTCAGGACATGGGTAAATTCAGAAGAAGGCGGTAACTCTGATCTCGTTGATGCTATCAGGTTGCCAAATAATGCTTTTAAAGAAAATGCAGGCACAGAGGTAACAACAGATATTCTTGTTTTCAGAAAAAGGACTGGTGAGAAGCATCCTGAATCAAAGCAGTTTATAAATACAGAATCAATAAAGGATGCTACAACCAAAGACGGACAACCAACCCAAATAAGAGTAAACGAGTATTTCGCCAAAAATCCAAGCAGGATGCTTGGTGAAATGAAACTTGCACATGAGGCTGGAACTGGTGGCCTTTATTCAGGCGACAGTCAGACGCTTGCGCCAAAAGAAGGCGTTGATCTTAACAGGGAGATAGATAAAGTCATAAAGTCATTTCCAACTGATATACACAATGTCTCATCCGAAAAGGTAGATATAGTTCAAAGCGAAACCCAAAAAGAAGGTAGCCTGCATGTGGTTGGGGGCAAAGTCAAGACAGTAAGGGGTGGTAAATTTGAAGATGTTGACTGGAATAATAATAAGGTATCAGGAAAATATACAAAAGCCCAAGTTGTAACTGACTAGATCGGAAGAGCGTCGTGTAGGGAAAGAGTGTAGGTCTCGGTGGTCGCAG
>CALBTS010000939.1 GCA_937968035.1 uncultured Methanomethylovorans sp. | reverse complement strand
GCCGGAGATGTTAAAACCAGTATCGTATATGCCGTCAACAAGAAAAAAAAGGTATCGGACAAAGAAGCCCATGGGCCTTATCAGATTCTGGAAGTCATTGAACCCGGATCCACTTTTACCGGGGAGATAACCGTTGGGCGACCGGACTCTACAAGCCCTGTCCGGCAGCCGGTGCAGCTCAAAACGCTTTTGTCCGGAACCCACGACTTTTATGCAGGAGAACACAAAAGGGAAAGCCGGGAACTTCGCGCAGTGGGTATTCCTGCCCAGGATTTTATTCAACCGGATACCCTGTTGATGCGTATGGGACGTCATTGCGGCGCTGAATCCGTTACGATTGCAGGAAACCGGAATATCATGATTAAAAAAGGTCCTAAAAAAGACCAAAAAGACTACCTTGATCATGCCACAACCCTATGGCTGGCTTCTCCTGCCCGGAAAGATGAAAATGTCAAAGGGCTTCACCCTTTTGGCTGGACCGGTATCTCCCGTCTTGATGCTGACCTTGAAACCAGGTTGGCTGAACGGGAAAACGCCTATACGGTCCTGAAAGTCCAGGAGGAGAAAAAACAGCTGGCTGAAGCGCAGTTACAGGTTCAAAAGGCCACTGAAGCCCAAAAAGCGCTGGAGGAGAAGGCAGCCCGTGAAGCGGCTGAAGCAGCGGAAAAAGAAAAGAAACAAAAAGAGCTGGAAGCCATGTCTCCCCAGGAACGGGAACTGGCTCAAATATTTGATGGGAACCCGGTTAATGAAAATAAGGTAGTGGAGCTGTATAACCGACTTGATGAAATGGAAGACGATTTCAAGCTCAAGTGCGCTAAAAAGATAAAGGCGTTTTATATCAGTGAAAATAAATGGAGCGTGAATAAAACGAAGAAAAAACAATTTGCAAAAATTCAGCATCTCAAAACGATTCTGGGTGAATCCTGATATCTGAACAATGCAAATGGGAATTGCTATGTTTTTGAAAAAAATAGCCAAGAGGCTTTTTTAAATGTTTTTCCTGGTCTGCTTTGACATTGTTGACAACCGGGTCCGGTACAGGGTAGTAAAGATCCTGAAAGGATACGGGACCCGGGTTCAAAAGTCCGTATTTGAATGTGCAAATATGACCGAATACAAATTCATGAAAATGCAGTCGGATCTGGAGGAGATCATTCACCATGGTGAGGATACCATCCGCTATTACCCGCTTTGCAAACATTGCGTAGGCCAGGTGGAATTCTCCGGCACCGGGAATCCGCCCAATACGCGGGCCTATTCCGTGTTATGAGGCTGCCACGATCTTTGATAATTTGTTCAAAAAACACCTTAAGGAGGTCCGTCATTTTTGTATCTCTTTTAAAATCAGAACGTTGCGCTAAAAACAGCATAAATTTAAGTGTGAAGTTTTTTTCCGAAACCCCAAAACGGGGTAGGTCCGTCAAATCGGCCCTGGAAAGCCTTGACAGATCAGTGTTTCAGATACCCAGAGTCCGAAAGATTGCCTCGATTAGAGAGGATTGAGACTAATATGGCTGTCAATTTTTATCTTGACTTGTTTGTAGTCCGAAAGATTGCCTCGATTAGAGAGGATTGAGACGACACTGATAGCCCAGCGGCATGAGAAAGGCTTTTCAGTCCGAAAGATTGCCTCGATTAGAGAGGATTGAGACTTAAAAAGGGGAATATTTTTTAAAAACTCTGCGTATGTCCGAAAGATTGCCTCGATTAGAGAGGATTGAGACACGGCGTTAAACATTGCCATGACAGGGTCTATTTTGGTCCGAAAGATTGCCTCGATTAGAGAGGATTGAGACCAAGACGTCTACTTTTACCGGACTCACAAAGCCATACAGTCCGAAAGATTGCCTCGATTAGAGAGGATTGAGACTTTTTTCTGCCCTGGATGTTAAGAAATCATAAAGGGTCCGAAAGATTGCCTCGATTAGAGAGGATTGAGACATTATCAATCCATGGGCAATACTGAGTTAGCTTTCCAGTCCGAAAGATTGCCTCGATTAGAGAGGATTGAGACTTTTGCCAGCTTCAAACAATCTGACCAAACAATTTCCGTCCGAAAGATTGCCTCGATTAGAGAGGATTGAGACTTCTCTCCAAGTCTGTTCAATCACCAGCGGTTGCAGTGTCCGAAAGATTGCCTCGATTAGAGAGGATTGAGACCTTATGGCTATCCGTAAATGGGCAGTATTGCGTGTCCGAAAGATTGCCTCGATTAGAGAGGATTGAGACTGACAGGATCGATGATTGCTTGTCGATCCGGCTTTACTTGTCCGAAAGATTGCCTCGATTAGAGAGGATTGAGACAATGAGCATAGAAATGATATCTTGTGGCTCTAACGGGTCCGAAAGATTGCCTCGATTAGAGAGGATTGAGACTTGATATGGTATCGATAAAAATCAATCTTAGCTTTTGTCCGAAAGATTGCCTCGATTAGAGAGGATTGAGACTTACTGATATTTGAAGGAAGTTTTCCTGTAAAAGTTAGTCCGAAAGATTGCCTCGATTAGAGAGGATTGAGACTATTTTCTTCTATGGCTTCAATTCTGGTCATAAAAGGTCCGAAAGATTGCCTCGATTAGAGAGGATTGAGACCCAACACAAAACGCCATTACGGACGTTATAAGCGTCGTCCGAAAGATTGCCTCGATTAGAGAGGATTGAGACTTCCCCTTTGCCACGCTGGCTTTTGGGTGCAAATACGTCCGAAAGATTGCCTCGATTAGAGAGGATTGAGACGGGAAGTCTCAACATTGATGAGATTACTAACGGTGGTGGGTCCGAAAGATTGCCTCGATTAGAGAGGATTGAGACTATTAACATTGTGCTAATGATTTTAGTCATGGTAAGTTCGAAAGATTGCCTCGATTAGAGAGGATTGAGACTGAGAATTCACTGCAAAAATTAACAACAAGAAAAATGTCCGAAAGATTGCCTCGATTAGAGAGGATTGAGACTTAAAATCTTCCCAGGTGTTAATGTGAGACATTTGTCCGAAAGATTGCCTCGATTAGAGAGGATTGAGACCAATTCGCCGACAATTGTCTGCCAGCCACCGTTATTAGTCCGAAAGATTGCCTCGATTAGAGAGGATTGAGACATACCAGTCGACATTTTCACAAGAGAAGGATCCTTTGTCCGAAAGATTGCCTCAATTAGAGAGGATTGAGACTTGAATTGGAGGAGACAAGCCCCTTCATTCGTGAAGGTCCGAAAGATTGCCTCGATTAGAGAGGATTGAGACCGGTTTCTGAAATCGTTCCAGCATCTATAGCCCTTTTAGTCCGAAAGATTACCTCGCTCAGAGAGGTGATCATTATCCTTGCGAAAATTGTTCCCATTCAAACCGGATAATATTGCGCCGGCCCCGGTCGAATTCCACACCGATCAGGTAAATTTCATCGGTGATTCCGCGGTATTTATCTGCATAGCCCTTTTGTTTGATCTGGTTCAAGGCTGTTTGCTTAGATTTATCAACGTCCACCACCTTGAATTCAAAGATATAGATTCTGCCGTCCATTCGCACCGTCATATCAATACGGCCGTGACTGGTCGTATCTTCAGCAGTCACATCCAGGCCAAGCGCCGTAAAATAGCAATAGAAGACCGACGCATAATACCCTTCGTATTCAAAAAGCTTATTTTTACGATACCAGTCATGGGGGATGGAGGAAAACAACGCCTGAAAAATCGTGTTCAGGGCATCCGGATTGTTTTCCTGGAAAGCCCGGTAAATTTGAAGCTGTACTTTTTCTTTGCGTACCCTGTCATGGGAATAGCGGGTCAGGATATAATCCGATAAACTGGCTTTGACCTCCATGTTCGGGTACCGGAGCTTATAAAAAATCTTGCCCGCCACCCTTTGTCCTTGCTCAATGGTAAGATAGCCTGCCTGGAAAAGAAGATTCTCAGGTTCGATAAAATCAATGTCAAATGCGCCGATCAAGGATTCAGACGCTTCGATACTTTCAATGCCCGGGATATAATATCTGTTTTTTTTCAGCAGATTGATCAGGAAGGTTGGTGTTCCGGTCTCAAACCAATAGTTGCGGAACGCTCCGGTGCGAAGGTAATTGAGGATGCTGAAGGGATTATAAACCTTCTCCCCAAGCCAGGAATAGCCATTGTACCATTTGCGGATATCTTCCCGTGATTTGTTTTTCAGATGATTTGAAAAAACCTGGGTCAGCTCATCTTCTGAATAACCGCAACTTGCCGAATATTCGGGATCCAGGGAAATATCGGTCAAATTGTTCAGTCCGGAAAAGAGGCTTACCTTGGAAAATTTGGATACGCCGGTAAGGAACGCAAACTGAATATTGGCATCTTGGCCTTTAATGACCGAATAGAGGTTTTTCAGCCCTTCCCTCATCTCTTCGGCGATTATTGGTTCAGTGATATTATCCAGGATTGGTTTGTCATATTCATCAATCAGGACAACGGTACGAAGGCCGTATTTTTCCTTTGCTTTGCGGATAACCCCACTGAACAGACTGGAGATACTGTCCTGATATTCACACGTAATGCCTAATCGTTTTTGATTTTCATCAAGAATCGTTAGAATTTTACCGTCTAACTCCGCTCTGTTCCGAAGCACGCCCTCGGCAAAGGAGATGTGAATCACGGGAAACCGCTTTTCCCAGTCCCAGTTCTCACACAGCCACAGGCTTTGAAAAAGTGATTTATTCCCTTCAAATGCCTCTTTAAGCGTGTCAACAAACAATGATTTCCCAAACCGCCTGGGTCGGGCAAGAAAGTAGTATTTACCTCTTTCAGCAAGGTCATAGACAAACCGGGATTTATCCACATAGGCATAACCTTGTTCAATAATTTCTTCTAAGTAACATAACCGAACAATCAAGCCTCAACTATCTGTAATCCAAGAG
>CALBTS010000938.1 GCA_937968035.1 uncultured Methanomethylovorans sp. | reverse complement strand
GGGCAAGTCCAGGCCAACATTGTGGAATATATGGAAGGGATTTTTAATCCTACTCTTCTTGGATCACTAAAGACTTTTCTTACAAATGCGCCGGAAACAGCCTCTCTGTCTTTAGGTGCATTGGCAGGTATTCTCCTTTTGATGTGGAGTGCAGGGAATGTGTTTCGGCAATTCAAGAAATTCCTGGATAAGATCTGGAAGGTTCCGGTTTCAAAAGGTAATTTTGCCAGGAACTTTCTGGAAGATATCGTGCTTTCACTGATTACAGTATTAATTTTCGGTGGACTCATTGTGGTCAGCACTTTGTTGGAAGCTCTGATGCTAACGGGTTCAAGGCTATTATATGCATACTTTCCCGTTTCTGGTGTCGCCCAATATGCCGGCACAATTGCAGCTTTTATGGTCCTTGTGATGTTTTTCACTTTTATATATCTTGTATTGCCTGATGTTGATCTATGTCTGATATGTGTAGTAAGTGGTTCTGTTATGACCGCTTTTCTGATAACCATCGGAAAATATGCTGTAGTGTTTTACATGGCCCATAGCGACCTTACTTCTGTCTATGGTATCATTAGTTCGGTGATAGGCCTATTGTTATGGATCTATTATAGCTCCATTGTCATAACGATCGTAGCCGAGTTCATTAAGGTCTATTCAAGCTACTTATCAGAGCCATGAACTACAGGGTAACTCCCACCTTTTCTGTATTATGAGCATAAACTTAAATCGTTTTATGCAGAACATTACTTAGGAGTGTTCTCATGCCAACAATAGTACATCTGGATATTCCGGCAGATGATCCGGAAAGGGCGAGCAAGTTCTATTCGAAGCTTTTTGATTGGAAGATCGAAAGCTATCCTGAATTAGAGTATTATATGGTGCACACGAAGGGCCTGGATGGTGCCGATGGTCCCGGAGGGGGTATAGGAAAACGTCAGGGAGACCAGAAGATCACAGCTTATATAGGGGTGCCTTCTGTGGATGAATATGTTGCAAAAGTAGAAACTCTGGGAGGAAAAGCCATTACTCCAAAGATGCCAGTGCCAGGATGGGGGTACCT
>CALBTS010000937.1 GCA_937968035.1 uncultured Methanomethylovorans sp. | reverse complement strand
TTCCTACATCAAGCTGCCAGAAGACTCTTTTTTCCCTGTCAACCAATATACCACTCGGGATAGTTATCTCTCCCGGCCCTCTGCCAAGGACTCCGGTACTTGTAATGTATCTGAATGTATTAAGATCAAACAGATGATTTACTTTTTCCTCTTTTGGGTAGGACTCTTCAGCAATCAGGATATTATCAATGATATGCAGATCACATCTGCCAAAAATATAATCAGATTCAATATTAACTATTTTGTCAGATACATCTACTTTTCGGTCTCTTTCCTTTTGGATTATTTCGGTCTTGTTATTATTGCCACAGCTGGAAGAAAACAATATAAGGGAAGCCGCTGCTAAAGGTAAATATCTCATGACTGCTATTAAAAACCTACTGTTGTGCATTTCTATAATCACAATTATGTTTTGTAGATTCCACATTCGGAGCCTCAGTACTTAACAGGTATATTAAAATATCCCAGAGCTTCTTCTCTTCCCTCAAAATATGCAATTATCCTGTTATTATCCTCATCTACACAAAAATAAGAAAACTTATCTTCGGTTTCTATCGTCAATAAATAGTCTCCTTGTGTATTAAATATTAAGATTTTAGAGGGAATATTCCCTTTCAGCCTGGACCCATCATTAACAACAGCTAAATCATTGATGTAGGATGCGAATATCTTCCCGTCTGCTATTTCAATTCCAAAATAATATGATTTTTTATTCCCGTCGTTTTTCACTCCTTCTGGCCCATATACGTTATACAAAAGGTTCCCCTCCAAATCACAAATTGTCAATAGGTCATATTTAAAATAGCTATTAACGTAAATATTATTGGCGATTGAAAGCGCAAATAGAAAAATTGACTTATCATCTTCAAGCTGGGGGTTTGCATAGCCAAATTCTTGAATCACATTATTTCTAATATTTAGTTTTGACATAATCGTTGTGTAAGAGTTGCTATTGAGAAATTGCACCGCTTTCCCAATGAATATACTGTCATTCAGGATTTCGAATCTATCAATAAATAGGTCATCGCCTAGCTTCAACCTTTCTGTCGGCATAAAATCTTCACTCTCAAGTATGCTGTCCAGGGGAAATTTCCATATGACTTTTTGTCCAAAGTCAGGCACCCATAAAACTCGATTCTGCCTGTCTACTCCAATATTGCCGGGCTCAGTTATTTCTCCCGGGCCTCTTCCAAGTAAACCTGTACTTGTAATATACCTAAAGGTTTTCTTATCAAATAGATGAATACACCTGGGGGTTTTAGATGCGACCTCAAGAAGAACCAGGTAGTCATCAATAATATATAATAAAGAT
>CALBTS010000936.1 GCA_937968035.1 uncultured Methanomethylovorans sp. | reverse complement strand
AATCAGAAGACCTTTTCTTATGGCTACGCCAGACACACTTTTTGAAACACTATCCCACGGAGCGGCAATGACATATACCGACCTGTTGGGGCATCGTGCTTTTTCCATTTTAATTACTCACACATTATCAATTGAATAGCGAAGTATGATTTCTGATTAATTCATTATAAGTTGTTCACAAAGTCCGGCGTTGGCCATTTTTGAAAATTTCTTTTGTGAGTTTGCGCAGGCACACTCTTTGGCTGGCTTTGGTCTGTGTGTTAGCTTGAGCGGCCAGCCAATGTGTGTGACTGTTGCTTTGGCTATTCTATTCATAGTCTTCTGACAATAATTTACTTTCCAGTTCGCTGCTAAATTGTTCTTTCAATAATCTCCCATCTTTTAAATATTGAAAAAACTCAGTGAAGCTGTTTGGACTGAGAAAATGGAAAATATACTTCTGTTTAATCTTTTCTCTTGCTAATTCTTTATTTAGATCCTGAAAATGTTGCCGGGCGTATTTGAACTTAGCTTTATTATCATCTGAAGCGTCATTGTCTGATTTCACTTCAACGACAATGTAATATGAGATTCCGTTTTCTTCGATCTTGATAAAAAAATCAGGATTAAATGAAAGCTGCTTTGAGTGCTTACCTCCTGTTGTTGTTATAGAATACTCAATTGAATAAAAGCCAACGTCGCGTGATTTTATCCATGCTTCTATTTTTTCAGCATTTTCTTTTTTACAAAGCGTTTCAGTAAACCTTCTCTCTGGTTCTGCTTTTGTAAAAACAACATCTAAAGGTGTTTTAAATAAATAGGGGTTATTTCTTTTTATTGCACTTCTGGGGAGATTTTCATCTTCAATTACCGCTTCAAGGATTTCTTTTACATCAATATTAACTTCAGCTTCATAGTCATCAGTAAAGAATACAGATGCCTGGTGCCTTAGATTACCAATTGCAATGGTTTCTTTTGCCATTTTAGAGGTGAGAATCACCACAGGTTTTGTGACTTTTCGCTCGTGAACAATGGTTTTACCTTTCTTTCGAAGCAACGTGTTGAAGGCACTGAAAATCCTTTGTGCATTTTTATCCACCAACCGATCTCCCTTAATACCCCTTCTGCTCATTGAGTTTAGAATAATCTTTCTAAGTTCTGATTTCGGAGGCAGTTCATTTTTTGTATACTGTCCTTCCGGCAGTTTTAATATCTTCCCTTCCCACTCTCTTGTTTTAAACTCATCAAATATCTTATTGACGACTTCATCTACTGTGTAGGTGTTGTATTGAATTAGTGTCCTCTTTGAGGAAATCGTTCCTTTTAGATCGGTATAATCCGTGTCTTTTTCAGCCTCTTCTGCTTGGGCAGTTAGTTCAATATATCCTTTAGTATAATCAAAAACAGAATGTTCTTTTTTCGATTCTTTTTCAACTTGCAGTTTGTCGTAATTAATATTGTACAATTCAAAATTGAAATTGCTTCTTTCGCCTTCTGTCAAAACCCGGCTGGACAGCTTCATTTCAATTTCCAGGATTTCATCAACTAATCCCCTTATGTTTCTGCTCCACGAATCATGATTGAATACCCTCACTTTGGGTTGTGGTGTCTGATATTCAGGTGGAATTCTCAATCCTCTGCCCAATACCTGCGCTATGAGAAGTTTTGAATTGAATGCCCTGTCTTCCCATGGTACGATCTGAAAAACATTTTTTACATCCCATCCTTCTGTAAGCATCGAAACAGAGGTAATCCATTCAATCGGATTGTCTTTTTGATCAACATATTCTAGCCGCACCAGGTTAGCTTTGTGATCCTCATTAGAGGTTACAATCAACACTTTTTTCTCTGCTTCTTCTCTCGGAATGTGTTTCTTCTCAACAAGGAAATCAATGAGATTGGATGTAAGCCGTTTACAGTTTGTAATATCTTTAGTGATAAGAATAGTCAGGGGTCTGATATGCCGGTATGTTTCTTTGTTACGCCCGTGATTATCGAAGATTTTTTGAAACTTATCATTATCATTGATGCTGTCGTCTTTACTGACATAGTCCACCATTTTAACCATCCGGTCATCCACGGCCTGACGCAATGAGTAACGGTAAATCACGTCATTAAAATATTCATCATCAATATAAGCTGTACCGGTAAAGCCAAGTATATATCTGAATTGATAATCTGGATTTAAAAGAAAATCTTTCCATTTTTTAAAATTTTGGCTCTTATTATCCCGGCCCCCGGTTGCATTATAAATATGATGTGCTTCATCATTAAGAACAAGTGTCTTTTCTCCATCATTTTTTATACTATCCTGAATTGAAGAGCCGGTGCGTTCATAGACGGCATGGATATTTTCAACGCAAATGTCACCGGATTTGATAGTTTGATTGGCATTGATGATCCGGGGATTTTTAAATCCAAATTTTTCCGGAAGGGTTTCTTTGAGTTTACGGTCTCCACTAAGTAGCGTAAATTTCTCCATTAAACCTTTCTCAATGGTTAGAGAGGGGCAAAGCACCAGCACTTTTTCAACCAACCCCAGGCTTAGCATTATTTGTGCAATACCGTAAATCACATAGCTTTTCCCCGTTCCGGTAGCCAAATCAATATTAGCGCTAAATTTCCCTTTAAGTTGTAAATGCCGGATATATTCTTCTGCATCTTTGTAACGTTGCCTTATTTCAACGTTATGCGTATTAAGATAATTCTCATGAACAAGATCTTCAATGCTATTGTACTTCCCTGATGCCAGGTAAATAATTGCAATTTGAATAGCTTCTTTTTGGTAAGTCCTATCGCCACACAATACATCTAAAAAGCGATCCCAAAGTGTCAAATCCAGTTTTGAAGGATCAACCGTTTTGTTTACAGACAATACTAGGTCAGCCGTTTTGTATGTTTTGATCTCTTGCATCATTTCAGACTTAACACTTCTTTAAATTCGTTTCCGTAAATATCAATGTAAATCACCAAAAGTCTATTTCCACAGTCCTTCTTATTTAATTCAATACTGATGATTTTCTGTTTCTTTAATTCTTCCTTGATGTTTTCTTCTTCTTTCTTCTTTTTCTTTGGCAATAAATCCTCGGCAAAATAATATTCATCCATTTCAAAGGTTTCTCCATTGTAGTGTTTGTCAATTAAAACCATTGCTAAAGATTCAAAATTAGCCATGTCTTTTTCTGTTTCCTCTTCCGTAAAATCAGAGTAAAATTCTTTGATTTTGATGGATAGTTTGTATCTGTCAGACTTTAACTCTGAAATCACTTTAGGCTGCCGCATGAAATGAAAACCAACCGCATCTTCCAAGTCATTTACATTGCTCTTGCTTTGTGGCTGTCTGAACTTCTTAAATTCAACTTTATGTAATTCCTTGATGATCTGGTAAGGCACTTTTAAAAAATAGTACCTGACATTCTCGATGATGTGATAATCACTAATGAAATCAACTGAATTTGCCGGAGCAATAATGTAGAGCCGATTGCCAACTTTTTTTCCGATGTGTGAATGTAGGTCTTCCAGATAATCTTCATCAACTGAGGAATCCTTAAATTTCCAATATTGGTAAATGATCGAATAAAATCCGTCCTTTTTTTGGCCATCTATAATAATCCCACCTATTTTTCCACCTTTAAATTCATCAACCTCAAATAACTCAAGAACGAATTTTTTATATTCTTCAATTCTTAGTGCAAATACTTTCTCGAGATTGTAATGACCGGTATTTACAGTGATAAAAGCCCTTGATAATTTATCATACTTTTCGTTCTTACTATTAAAATTTTTGCTGTTTTGGATGTTTAAAATGCGTTTCTGCATTGTGTAAAAAGAAAATTTTCCAATATCACAGGTGACCCATTTTCGTCCTAGCTTTTCTGCAACTGCAGCTGTTGTTCCTGAACCTGCAAAGAAGTCCATTACAATATCACCTTTTTGTGAAGATGCTTCGATAATTCTCTTGAGTAATAACTCTGGTTTTTGTGTGGGGTATCCTAATTTTTCATCCTTTGTATATGCATAAGTTCCAACTGCAAAATCGTTGAACTCATCTGCTAGATCTTTTTTTCCCATCCAAACGTCCCAAACGTATTGTGGGCGTTTTTCAGAAGCTTCTATTATGGCTTCTTCTTTGGTTAGATGTGGGTTATCTGAAATATATGATTTAAGATATGATGATCCTCCACTGCTTTCTATTCCCCGGGTATAATACCAACCTTTATCATCTTTTTGGAGTGCTTTTGTAATCCTTTTTGAATATCCCAATCGTTTTGGAGGATCAAAATATGAATTTTTGCTCTTGTAACAATAAACTGTCTCATGAGACTTTGGATAAAAATTTCCAGAACCCATTAAACCACACACCCAGATAATTTCAGCAAATTGAAAATCTGGGAATACTTCATCCAGCAATATTTTTACAATATGTCCTTTTTTTGAATCGATATGAACGTATATGCTCCCTTCAGGTGATAATACTTCTTTTGCAACTAATACTCTTTTACGTAAGTATTCAATGAATTCAGAGTTAGTTGCTTTATCCACATATGCTAATTGTCCTTCTTTAGTATCGAAATCACTTTCTGTGGCAAAGGGAGGGTCAATGTAAATTAACTTAACTTTTCCCTTGATTTTATCTTTTATCAAAGGATCTTTGTTCTCATAAATCGTTTTAAGGAATTGAAGGTTGTCTCCAAAAGCAATCATGTTTCGCCAGCCATCTTTCCAAGCTTCCCGTTCTCCGTTAAATATTTTCCCTATCTGTAGCGGGATCGGAAATACACCGTCTTCATTGGCAAGAATATCTTCTTTGCGCATTTTGCCACCGTAAACCAACTCGTATTCCTTCTGCTTCGTAGGGAACAATTTGTATTTCAGATCTTCGGGCAATCGCTGTCCATTTTTTAGCTGCTCAATGATAAATTCAATTTCTCTGTCCGTCAAAGGCAATTTTGCCATAATCAGTCTACTTTTTTGTTTAATACATCTTCACTTTGAAAGCTAAAATAATCATCTTTTGATACAATAATGTGGTCAATCACTTCAATACCAATCAGCCTGGCAACCTCACAAAGCCTTTGAGTTATTGTTATGTCAACTTCACTTGGTTGCGGATCATCCATTGGATGATTGTGCACAAAGATTATCCCTGATGCACGATCTGTTATCGCATCTGCAAAAATCTCCCTGGGATGAATAATACTTTCGGTTACTGTACCAATGAAAACAGTCCTTCTTTCAATCAGGTTTGAAGCACCATCAAGTGTTATCGTAATGAAATGTTCTTGTTTTTTAATTCGAATGTCTTCAACCAGATTCAACACATCATCCGTTCGCTGGATTTTCACTCCTTCTTTAACAAGATACCGTCTGGCAAATTCAAATGATGCTAGAATCTGAGAAGCTTTTGCAAGTCCAATCCCCTTTATGGATTCGAGCTTATCTAAACTAATATTTTCAGGGTCTTTCTCAACTTCTTTCAGGATTGTTTTGGCTAATGTCCTAACGTCAATGCCGGGCATCCCTCTCCCTAAAATAACCATGAGCAATTCTTCATTGCTCAATGAGTGAATCCCTTTTCTCACCAACTTCTCACGGGGCCTGTCAAATTCCGGTATTTCTTTTAGTTTTTTTGCCAAAATTCAATTTATTTTTATTGTAAAAATAGTCCATTGTTCTAGTATTGCCCTTATATGGAATTGGATTTATTAGCAAAATCAATAATACGATCAACTAGGTCTGTCAACAATTGAGATCTTCTATTTTCCTTGTTTGCCAAATCAAGTATTTTAGCGATAGCAAGAGGGTTCTTGTTTAAGCCGCCAGGATTTTCATAATACTTTTCTGCTTCTGTTTTGTATCGCCCCCAATTCTCTCCAAATTCAGTTGATACCTCAATTCCTATGTTGGTTTTCCAACAGGTGCAATTATCCTTTAGAATATGTGCTGTTGGCCATTCGTTTTCAGCATCATGACCAAGTAAATTAAGGATAGCCTTATTGTCTTTTTTATGCTTGGCAACCTCTGAATCTCGTCTTTCTTTTTCAACGATTGTATCTTTATCAGTATCAGCATCAAAAACAACATATGTCGGAATCCCCAGCAGTTTTGCCATAGCCATAGGTTTAATGAGATTGCTTTTACTGTTGACGGGGACAATATGACATCCGTTCTTACGAAAATCATTCATTTTATCCGTCAACAAAATGGCTGATGTAATGAAAGCCAGATCTTCCGGTCCTTCAACTAATATCAGCACTTTACAGAAAAACATTTCATTAATTATCGGATTAAGAGAAGGATATAGTTTTGCAACCATTCCTGTCTCTTTTAGTGATTCATTTTCAGAACCAGCGTCTTTTAACTCTTTAACTAGATCATCATATAATAATCGTGTAATTGTTGTATAACTCGGATTACCATGCTCTCTGACAATCCTGATTTTATCAAAATTATCACCTGGAATAAACAAGGGGCTATGTGTGCAAAGTAGTAATTGGGTGTTTTTTTGTGATAATTCATGTAAAGTCTCCGCCAAATACTTCGCTTGTGGTGGATGCTGATATATTTCAGGCTCTTCAATACCCATAATCAAAGTGGGTGCGTTTTCATCATCCGACTGAGCAAGTTCTTGGAGTAAGGCAAGCATATATGACCGCTGCAACCCATGTCCAAATCTTGCTAATTCAGCTTCAAATCCTCTTTCGCCCAATCTGATATACGCAAATGGCTCCTCAATTCTAACAGATTTATCTTTATCCTGTTTCCAATTTACATTCGCACTTATATTTGGATGTGCCCATGAAGATAAACGGGATTGTAATGATTTTGAGATATCATCGAGAACGGATTGTTCACTTTCTAAAAGTGCCTCGTATTGATCTCTTGTCTTGGTTTGTAATTCTGATACCTTTTCTGTGAAGTTCACTTTTTGTCGAACAGTTCTTTCTAATAACTGTCCCAATGCAGAGTTTTTGGATTCTTCTCCTTCTTGAGTTGCGTCCTTTGAGGCAGGAATAAAAACCCATTGAACATGAGGTGCTAGTTTACTTTTACCCTTGGATATTCCATAAAAGTCATCGTTACTTTCTATTGGAACACATCTATCAGGATGATCAGCTTCGTATTCTTGTAAAGCCGCTGCCATGTTGGCCTTTGTAGATTCGGAAGGCAAATCAGGATATTCCTTTTTTAAATTTGAATAAATTGTTTTTAATTCATCTGCTTTTGCTCCTCGTTTTTCATTTTCAAAAAACACTTTGAATTCTTTAAAGGCCATCCGTATTCCATGTTGTTCAACTTCTGCTGTTTCTGTACTCTTATTGAAATTGGCAATGGCAATGACAATTAACTTTTCTTGCCTAACATAGTGTGATAAGTCTTCTTTTGCTTTTTCAGATAAGTCGTTAAAAGTCACCGTAATTCTTACAGGTTCATCAGTATTCTTATGATGAAAATCTTCTTTTGATAGTCTTGTCAAATCGGTTTGGCTGTCCTTAAATTGTCGAAAAAATACGTTCAGGGCATAGAGTACAGTTGATTTTCCAGCACCATTAGCACCAACAAAACAATTATAATCATCCAAATTTATTGTTTCATCCTTGAATGACCTAAAGTTCTCTATTCTAACTGATTCAATCTTCATTGTAATGATATTAGGTGTTGGTTATTTGGCTCTTTTGCAAAGCTTTGGATGTGTGTTGGCTTGTGGGGCTTTGCAAATGTGCCAAATTGGCATTACAGAAATTTTCAAAAATGCGAAGCGAGGCTATTCCTTTTTTCTTCATTATTATTCGTCCTTGTCCGGTAACACTTTCGGTATATTCGAGTCAGACCAGTCGAAAAGCCATTCTTAGTCCTGATAAGTCTGTCGTTACTCGTCATTGTCAACGTCTCCAAAGTCATTTTTTCAGCATGTGCCCCAACGTTCGGCGGTATGTGCAGTTGGCGTGGAGTCGCGGTGGCGCGTGTTTTTGC
>CALBTS010000935.1 GCA_937968035.1 uncultured Methanomethylovorans sp. | reverse complement strand
CTGCCCGGATGCTTCGTCGAGCAACGCCCACTAAATTATACCGCCGGGCCGTTAGCTGCCATTAAATGATATGAACATATTTTGAACCAGTCAATAAGAATCACCATGAAAGTTCAAAAGATTTCTACCCAGGCATTGATAGCACTAAAAGAGGCTCTTTCAGCAGTCTATTGGAGAAAGAAAGAACTAAGGCAGTTTATTGAGCTAACAATGGAAAATCCATACATTGTTTCTACCATAGATTGGCAGGAAAACACTAAATATGAAAGCGTTTCACAATTAATCGATAGAATGGCAGCGCATCAAGAATTATATCAAACAGATTTATTGAGATTACTTCAAGAAACCTCTAATATCACAGACTTCAGCCATTTAAAATATTGGGATCCTAAGGGCGATATAACCAAAAGAGCAAAAGATTCCGTTTCAAAACTAAGAAACCTAACAAAGGGTTACTTCGATACAATTCAAGACCTAAACAAGGCAGCAGAGAAAAGGGAAGAGAATTTTGAGAAAATCAAAAAAACTGTTTCGTTCGCCGAGAAACTTAATGAACTTAAGTCTAGATTTTTGGAAATTGCAATAAGTTCAAATGCACAACAACGTGGCTATAAGTTGGAAAAATTACTAAATGAATTGTTTCAACTATTTGATCTTTTACCTAAAGCTGCCTTTAAAATTGTAGGTGAGCAAATTGATGGCTCGTTTACATTTGACAATGATGACTATTTGCTTGAAGCAAAATGGCAGACTTCACTAGTTAATGCTGGTGATCTTTATAAGTTTGGCGGTAAAATATCAGGTAAGCTAAAGAATACACTAGGTCTTTTTATTTCTTTGGATGGCTTCTCCTCGGAATGCACGGATACAGGTAGTAATATTGTTAAATCAATGATTCTTATGGACGGACAAGATTTAATGATGGTACTAGATGGAAGAATAAGACTCAACGAAATGCTCTTTATAAAGAGAAGACATGCTTCAGATACAGGAGAGATATATTATAGAATTTCAGGTATATAGCTATGATTTATTTCGCTTATGGTTCCAACATGGATAAGGTCCAAATGAATGTTCGAGGGGTAAGCTACACTTCACGAAGATTTGGAAAACTAAGAGGCTTTAAACTCATTTTTAATAAGAAAGCATCAAAAGGCAACTATGCATTTGCAAATATCATAGAATCAGAAAATGATCTTGTAGAAGGGGTATTATATGAATTCCCAGATACAGAAATAAGAAAACTTGATGAGGCAGAAGGATTTCCAAATCATTACATTAGAACTACAGTCACAATTAATGACTCCTTAGAAACTCCTATTCAAGCTATTACTTACATTGCTAATCCAACGAAAATTGTAGATGGTCTTTTTCCTCAGAAGGAGTATATGGATCATTTGCTTGCGGGGAAAGATCTTCTTACAAGAGATTACTACAACATGCTAAAAGAAATCGAAACATGTTAAATGTACAACCTTAACGGCAGCTAACAGGTCGGTATATGCAATTGGCGCTCCGCACCGCGAGAATCTTCTGGCTAAA
>CALBTS010000934.1 GCA_937968035.1 uncultured Methanomethylovorans sp. | reverse complement strand
GTCCTGTAAGCCTTTTGCAAAAACTGGAACTGGCAAAAGGATATAGGCGCGTGATAATTTGCGATATTGCCATTGACGAACGCACCAGTGCAGAGCTTTTACAGAGGCTTAAGGAAGTGGCTCAGGAAAGCGATCTCATATATATCGATCATCATCCTGTGCCTGAGAACGGCTGGACCGAAAGCTGGCTGCATAATGATCCTTGTGCATGTTCTTCTGAGCTCACCTATAAAGTGCTTGCTAAGCGCCTGAACAGAGATGTACGCAGAGTGGCTATATACGGAGCTATAGGCGATTATGCAGATGATACCGATTCAGTTAAACAGTGGTGTGAAGACTGGGATAAAAGAACTCTTTTCTTTGAAGCCGGTGCTCTTATACAGGCAGTTATATATTCAGGCCGTGAATTCGATTTCAAGAGAGTCCTTGTAGAACACCTTGCAAAGGATAGGATTCCCTCTTCTATTCCAGATGTGCTTGTTTTTGCAAAAAAATGCTCTGAACTGGAAGAACAGTTAAGACTAAGGATAAAAAAGCAGGTCAAAAGCCTGCAGAATATAGCCTATGTCATTGACCCGAAAGGCTACAAGTCCAAATCTGCCATATACGCTGCAGCTTACGGTCAGAGGAAGGTGGGAGCATCTGCCGAATACAGGCAGACAAAACATGCCTATGATGTGAGCTTCCGTTCACGTAGTCCTGTAGACCTCAACCTAATTTTACGGGATGTAGCTCCCAGGTTTGGGGGGACCGGCGGTGGTCTTGCGGAAGCTGCCGGCGCCAGGATACCAGTAGCCAATTTCAAAGCTTTCCTGAATGACCTGGACACCAGAATAGGAGAGGAAGAACACAGGCTTAAGGAAGAACATATTATCGATAAATGCCACTAAGCAACCGGCGATAATATGAAAAATAATCCGGACCTTACTGATGGCGCTGAATTTGAGATAATTTTCGTGGGCAGGTCCAATGTGGGTAAATCCTCTATCATCCGCAAACTGACAGGCAGCAAGGTAAGAGTGGGAAAAAGGCCCGGGGTCACTCTGAAACCGACGCATATACGACTTGGGGATCTGCTGGTCACGGATATGCCTGGCTTTGGTTTCATGAGCGGCGTCAAGGAACGCAAGCAGGATATCGTTAAGGATAAAATAGTGCATTATATAGAAGATAATGCCGGCAGGATAGACCTTGCGGTTTTGGTAATTGATGGATCTTCTTTTCTGGAAATAGTGGCAAGATGGGAAGAAAGGAACGAGATCCCTGTAGATATTGAGCTGTTCAGGTTCCTGAACGAGGTCGGGGTCCCGGTCATACTTGCCATTAACAAAATGGACAAGATCGACAGAGATATGGCCGACCATGTGCTTGATGAAATCATGGAGAGGATCGGTCTGCCTTCACCCTGGAATATGTGGCAGGATGTTGTGGTACCTGTGAGTGCTAAGGAGGAGGATCTTAAAAAACTGTCGTCATGTATACGGCAGCGCATGCATCTTGCAAAAAGGGATGATCTGTTCAGATATATTCGCTGATATTCTTAACCTCGTACATCTTCATACAGCTCATCTTGCAAAGAAGCTTGCTCCCATGTCCTTTGCTATTTTCTCGCACGCATCTATATCTACCTCAGGTACTTTTACAACGGTCAGTCGTGTACTGATACCCGCAGCAATACACTGCCTGGCAAATGATAGCATGGCTTGATATGAACCGGCAAATACGGGCCTGCACAGACGGTCATACAGTTCCTCGTTTTGGGCGTTCAGGCTTACAGAAACAGCATTCATTCCCGCATTTCTAAGTTCTCCTACAACATCGATGCCGGAATTTATCAATGCAGCATGGCCATTGGTATCAAGTCTTATCTTTATTCCCTGTTCATGGAGCCATGCAGTGATGCTGAGCAGCACTGATAATCTGGTGGTAGGCTCACCAAATCCCGTAAAGACTATTTCCTTATACTTTTTAAGGTCCAGTGCACGGAGGCGGGTGATAATATCTTCCAGTGTGGGTTCCCTGGAAAGCCAAAGGTCATATCCATATACGCCGTCTGCCATATCTCGTATACAGAAAGTGCATCTTGCACTGCATCTGTTAGTGATGTTCAGGTAGAGGT
>CALBTS010000933.1 GCA_937968035.1 uncultured Methanomethylovorans sp. | reverse complement strand
GGAGGAGATTAAATGGGAAAACAAGAAATTCTTGACAAACTCAGAGACACCATAGTTAAACAGGATATCAATGGCTGTGCAGCTGCAGCAAAGGAAGCCCTTGCAGCGGGTGTTCCTGCCTTTGATGCCATCAACGATGGTCTTGCAATAGGCATGAATATCGTCGGTGAAAAGTTCGAGAAAGCTGAGATCTACTTACCTCAGATCATGATGTCAGCTAAGGCCATGAACGGTGCAATGGAGATCCTGACCCCTGAACTCCAAAAGGAGAAACCGGGCGAAGGCAAGGGTACAGCAGTCACTTTTGTGCAGGAAGGAGACATCCACGACATAGGCCACAGGTTAGTTTCCACCATGCTGGGTGCCAGCGGATTCACGATAATCGATCTAGGTGTGGATGTACCCAATGAGAAGGTTGTTGAAGAAGCAGCCAAGCTCAAGGGACAGAAGGTCATCCTCGTAGGTTCTGCACTCATGACAACCTCCATGCTTGGCCAGAAGGACGTGGTCAGGCTGCTCAAGGAAGCAGGTATCAGGGACAATGTCAAGTGCATGTTCGGTGGCGCACCTGTTACCAAGGGATGGATAAAAGAGATCGGTGCCGATGCAACCGCAGAGAACGCAGCCGAAGCAGCCCGTGTAGCCTTGGATATCATGAAATAAGGAGGTTTAGCGATGACATTCAGAAAATCATTTGATGTTTATGATTTCTATGACCGCGCAAAGAGCGGCGAGAAGATCACCCAGGACGACTGGGACCTTATGGTGCTTCCATCCAAGACCATGGAGCTTAAGCAGAAGTATGGTCTGGACTTCAAGGGTGAGTTCGTCCCCACTGACAAGGACATGATGGAGAAATTGTTCAAGGCCGGTTTCGAGTTACTTCTTGAATGCGGTATCTTCTGTACCGACACCCACAGGGTCGTCAAGTACACCGAGGACGAGATCTGGGACGCCATTAAGAATGCAGGCGAGGAATTCACTCTGGGAACTGGCAGGGATGCTGTGCGCGTCAGCAAGAGAAATGTCGGTGACAAGAAGAAACCCATCATCCAGGGTGGTCCAACTGGTTCTCCGATATCCGAGGATATGTTCGTTCCAGTACACATGAGCTATGCTCTGGAGAAGGAAGTCGATACCATTGTGGATGGTGTTATGATGTCCATCCGCGGCAAGTCACCTGTACCAGGCAGCCCATATGAAGTACTTGCAGCCAAGACCGAAACCAGGCTCATCAAGCAGGCATGTGCTATGGCAGGCCGCCCAGGCATGGGCATATAGGGACCAGAGACTTCCCTGTCCGCTCAGGGAAATATATCTGCTGACTGTGCCGGTGGCATGGCTAGCAGTGACAGCCACGAGGTCTCACAGCTCAATGAGCTCAAGATCGACCTGGACGCAATTGCTGTAATAGCACATTATCAGGCTAACAGCAACATCATCATGGACGAACAGATGCCTATATTCGGCGGTTACGCCGGCGGTGTAGAAGAGACAACGATCGTGGACATTGCAACCCACATCAATGCAATGGTGATGAGCAATGCAAGCTGGCACCTTGACGGTCCTGTCCACATCAGATGGGGTTCCACCAACACCAGGGAAACCCTCATGATCGCAGGCTGGGCATGTGCGACCATCAGTGAGTTCACTAACATACTCTCTGGAAACCAGTACTATCCATGTGCAGGTCCATGCACAGAGATGTGCCTGCTGGAAGCATCTGCACAGTCTATTACAGACACTGCATCCGGCCGTGAGATCCTCTCAGGTGTCGCAGCTGCAAAGGGTGTTGCACTGGACAAGACCACAGGTATGGAAGCCAGGATGATGGGAGAGGCCGCAAGGGCTACTGCCGGAATGGAGATCCCGGAGGTCAACAAGATCCTGGACAACCTCGTCAAGATGTACGAGAAAGACTACGCTAAAGCACCTGCCGGAAAGACCTTCCAGGAATGCTACAATGTCAAGACGATCGAACCCACAGATGAATACATGAAAGTCTACGAAGGAGCAAGAAAGAAGCTCGAAGGACTGGGGCTGGTGTTCTAAGCCT
>CALBTS010000932.1 GCA_937968035.1 uncultured Methanomethylovorans sp. | reverse complement strand
AGTTTATAGCAAGCACAATAAGTCCGGTGCTTTACCTGGTTGTGGCATTAAGCCTCATAAAGTACTCAGGTATGGGAGTATATGCACTTTTTGTTGCCTCAGTAGTTGCTAATTTCAATGCAATAATTCTGGCACCTTTACAGTACTATTTTATTATCAGTAAGAAAAAGAAAGGAATATGGGCAGCTTGATTTATACCTTGGCTAGCGCATTAATGCATAAATGATCGTTAATAATAATTAAGCTAAGATGTAAAATGACGAACCTGTTTTAGAGAACTATATTTGTATGTATAAATTCAGCTATTATCTTCTTAACCTGTTCTTGGGAATAAGTGTAGCCCAGTTGCTTTCGGCTCATTCAACGGCTTTGAAATTAGTAGGATTGATAATTCTTGTGGCACATTCATTCATTATTTTTCACATTTTTCATGATGAATTTCTTTTCATTATGTACACTTTCTCCTTATGCATTATGGGTACTGGTGACTATCTCGGAGGAATTGCTTTTGCTCCGCTGGTTGTTCTCATCAGCTATCTGCTTTTTAAGGGTAAATTTTACATAAGAGATAAATTCATTGGCATTTGCCTGTTGGTTCTTTTATTTACAAATATTCTGGGCTATTTAGTGAAAAATCCATCTGACAGAATGGATGTCTTCCAATCTGTAATAATGTTTACAGGATTTATAATAACATTTATCTATGTACAGAACTTCAAATTTATTCAGACCCAAGTTCGGTATATTTTATTGATTGCTACCTTCCTCTCTTTCATACTTTTTATTATTGCTCTCAACCAAAAGTTTGTATTCATTGATAGCTCACTCTTTCTGTTGGGAGCAAATCCAGGTTATCCTTCTGTAAGCAGTGTAAAATATGCTTTTGAAGGACGATTTCCATCTTTATTTGGTGATTATGAATTATTCTCGGAGTTTGCTTTATTGATGTTTATACTGGGATTTTCTCTGTTCATGGATAAGAATGCTTCACATTATTTCAAATTAGGTTATTCTCCGCTGTTCTTAATGATTTTTAGTTTTTTGAATACTTTAATAACCGGAACAAGATCCGGTTTTATTCTTATTTTCGCTTTTATCTTTATTTTCTTCATATTCAGAATGGCTACTCTATTTACAAATAAGGCATTATTACTGGTTTCTTTTCTAATTATAATGATCCCAATTATCATTAACTTTGGAGACTTATTCGGCTTTGATGTAATTAGCAATCGCCTGAAGGAGATTGACTTAACCAGGCTGAGTGTTAATAGCCTTGTGACCGGAGAAGAGATTAACAGAGGGTATGTTTACTCAGAAGGCTATAAGAGAATTGGCGAAGAGAATTGGACTTTGGGATATGGCTATGGCGTATCACATTCTAATAGCCTGGCATGGCTAGGGAATCTTGGTCCACTAGGTAGTAATATAAAGGATTTTCATAGCCTGTATCTATGTATCCCAATGATCTACGGATGGATAGGGGGGATAACATATCTTGTATTAATAATCTATACAATTGTTCTACTTTTCAAATCGAGCTTAAAAAAAGGAAATACTTCGAGCAGGGGGATCCTTACAGCATTTGCTTTTATGTTTACCTTCTTTCTCATTAATGAAATTAAAATAAATTCATTGAGATCATATAACTATCATTTCCTGATCTGGATCTTATTGGCAATGGCCTTAGCAATAGGTTTTAATAGTCATATAACTGACAAAGTGACGAATAAGACAGGGAAAGGTTAATCCTAAGGCTCTTCAGTCAATTTGAAAAAGGAGGGCTAAGTCTTTAGTTAAGTCTATTTCTTATAAATTATGAAAGTTCTTTGGTTTACCAATACACCCTCAATGAGTGCATCTCAATATGAGCAGAAGGTAATAGGAGGTGGTTGGATTGCGTCATTGGAGAATGCCCTGGAATCGTACCCGGAAATTCAGCTGGGGATTTCCTATGTCGTAATTAATAATACGAAAAAACCGTTTAGCATTAATAATACAGTTTACTATCCTGTCAACAAAAGCAAGACGCCAAACAGGATTAGCAGAATACTTGAAGGTTGGGATCATAAGTCACCATTAAGGAGTGACATGAAACCATATATGGATGTAATTAATGATTTCCAGCCTGATGTAATTCATATTTTCGGTAGTGAAAGTGAATTTGGTCTCATCGCTGGGATGACAGATATTCCATGCATTGTATATATTCAGGGTGTACTGACAGTCATTACTCAAAAATGGTTCAATGGATTAACTCCCCTTGATGTCGTGAAATATTCTCCAAAATTGCCTTTAATTAAAGGAAGAGGGCTTTTTCATGACTATTACAAAATGATCAGGTCCGCAAGAAGAGAGCAAACTATTCTCAGAAAAGGTAAATTTTTCATTGGCCGTACCGATTGGGACCGAAGAATTATTACAGTGTTGTCTCCCGGCTCAAAGTATTTTCATTGCGATGAGATAATGCGTCCCTTATTCTATCAGAAGGAATGGAGTCATAGATCTCATGTAACGCAAATTAGAATTATATCCACAACCAGGAATACAATTTATAAAGGTCTTGAGACAATATTAGAATGTGCCTCATATTTAAGGTCATTATTCCCTGATAAGGAGATTTTATGGGAAGTAGCGGGCGTTAAAAGCAGTGACGAAGTACCACTTTTATTGGAGAAGAAGTTAAAAAGAAAGTTTAAAGAATCCGGAATTATCTTACTGGGTCCGCTTAACGAAGTTGAATTGGTTTCGGAAATGCTTGAGGCAGATCTCTTTGTTCATCCATCTCACACTGATAATAGTCCCAACAGTGTTTGCGAAGCGATGCTATTAGGAATGCCCGTTATTTCCACTTTTGCTGGTGGCATCCCTGCCATTGTCACAGATAAGGAAGACGGATTATTGGTTCAGGACGGTGATCCAATAGCTCTTGCAGGCGCTATCTACGAACTAAATAATAACCCTGAATTTGCAATTAGTCTGAGTCAAAGAGCACGAGCGAAAGCAATGATGAGACATGATCCTGCGAGAGTTACACAAACTCTGGTGGGTATTTATAGTGAAGTACTGAATAATTGACTTTAGGTTTGTCGGATTATGAAATTGTGAGGATGAATTAACATGGATTTGTATCATGATTAATACGAGGAATCATTAGTTACAGCCTGCTTACATTGAATCGCTTGTATCTGAAATCAACTTTTATGTGATAGATGGATGTGCAAAATAAAAATAATGTATTGATAATTACATCTGAAGCATTCCCTTATGGAATGGCAGGTACAAATCGAATTATCAGCCTTGCTAAAGGGTTTAAATTAAATAATGTAGATGTAGAGGTACTTAGCATATTCAAATATGGGAAATCCTATACTCAAACCAATTTCCCTGTCCACGGAACGTATGAGAGAATAGCATACACGAATGTTTTAATTACAGAAGCAAAGCATCTGACCAGACTTATAAGAGTTTTCAAGAGAAATATTAAGTCGCTTTTAATCTTAATTTTTCTCATCAGAAATGTTGACAAGAATACAAGAATTCTTTACTACTCACCATGGATATGGCCAGCTTTATTCATTCGCTTATTCACTTTTGTACGGAGGAATACGTTTATTAAAGAAGAAACTGAGCATCCGTCTCTTAGACTAAAGGGCAAAAGCAAGATCTACCGGACTTTTTATCTGAATTATTATTACGAGATATTTGATGGTTTATTTGTAATAACCCAGAATTTGTATGATTTTTTTATCAGGGAGCTCAGATACAGGAAGCCTATTATGGTTGTGCCAATGGTTGTGGATTTGGAATGTTACAACATGAATAACAAGACAATCTGTAACACCATCGTATTTTCAGGTGAACTGGATATAGAGAAAGAGGGCCTTGACATTCTGCTCTGTGCTTTTGCAGATTTTACTAAGAACCATCCTGAATATACTCTGAACCTGTATGGGAAACCTGTTAGTCATACTCATGAGCTTAGAATTAACAATCTTATTGGCAACTTATCCTTATCGAAAAGTGTGAGATTGAATGGATTTAAGACAAGAGATGAGTTGATTGAAATACTCTCTACTGCACGGATTTTGGTATTCACTCGTCCACCCAGTATACAGGCAACATATGGATTCTCAACAAAATTAGGAGAGTATCTTGCTGTTGGGAAACCTGTGATTGCAACAAAAGTTGGTGAAATCGATCGTTACCTGGTGGATAGAGTGAATGCATTCCTTGCTGATCCTGATTGTTTGTCCGTTCACGCTAAGATGGAGGAAATTGAGAATGACTATAAGTTTGCTCTTGAGGTTGGAAAGGAAGCCAGAAACTGTGCGATCAAACATTTTAACAATAAAATTGAAGCTGAAAGGATGATTGATTTTTTTGGATCTGTAGGAGACTCTTAGGCTATTTCAAGTTTAGTGGGAATTGCCAGGGCAGTCTATCAATCAAAGGGTCATTGGCTGATAGGTTTATTAAAGAGGTGCAAATCCTTTGCTCACTAATAGTCGGATAATAAAACCATAAAATGATTACTGACGAAAAATTTCCAAGGATTCTGATTTATGGACAATCATTTAACCGCAGCACCGGGGGAGGAATAACCTTATCCAATCTATTTAAGGGCTGGCCGATTGATAAGATTGCTGTTATTGGCACCCGTTTTTCTTTAAGAAATTCCACGGCAGATATCTGCAAGGTCTATTTTCAGTTTGGAAAAGCTGAGAGGAAATGGCTTTTCCCTCTGAGTATCTTGCAGAGACCTCATCCCTCAGGATTGAAAGAGATTATTGAGAGACCTGACGGGAAACTGGTTGCTGCCAACATAGATGAGGATTGGGGAATCATCGGAGCTGCCCATCATACACTCCTACAACGATTGGGGCTTTCACATCTGTTAATACAGACTCATTTGTCCAGTAATCTCATTTCCTGGCTAGAATCATATCAGCCAGAGTTACTATACATTCAGGTTTCAACAAGGGAAACCGTCCTGTTTGCTACTGAGTTAATAAATCACTTAAAAATCCCGGCCGCAATACACATGATGGATGACTGGCCTTCAACCATTAGCATAAGTGGCTTTTTAAAAGATTTTTGGCGTCAGAGAATAGACCGGGAATTTAGGTTTTTACTTAAAAAGTCAAATACATTTTTAAGTATTAGTGAAGCAATGTCGGCTGAGTATCTTGAAAGATATAATAAAAAGTTCATTCCTTTTCACAATCCAATTGAATTACCTGAAAGATCTCAAAATGCAATTGAAAGCAGCGAAAAAGAAGACAAATTCAGGTTTCTTTATATGGGGCGGATTGGTAATGCAAATTCACATTCTATACTCTCATTTGCATTAAGCTTGTCTACTACTATTGTTGAAGGGAAGGAAGTTTTCTTTCATATTTACACCCCAGATTTCGAATCTGATACATCCAGGGCGCTGACTGAAATGAGAAATATCAAGGTTTTTCGTCCGGTTAAGCACGAGTCTGTTTACAATCTGTTAAAGGAGTATGATGTTTTATTGTTGCCTTTAGATTTCACTGAGTCAGGCATTAAATTTGCTAAATTCTCCATCCCTACCAAAGCATCCGAATACATGATTTCGGGGACTCCCGTTTTGGTTTTTGCCCCTGGGGAAACGGCAGTATCAAGATTCTTCATGGCTAATGAGTGTGGATACTGTCTTACAGCAAATGATGACGTAGCAATTAAAAATACCATCAAGACTCTTGTACAAGACCAAGCATATAGGGTCAGAACAGGAATCAATGCAATAAAAGTCGCATCTGCCTTGTTTGATGGCCATAAAGTCAGGCAGAAATTTCAAAACCTTCTGAAAATGACCTCACGTGCTAGTGTACGGGATATGAACTAGTTTCGTTATAGGGAAGGTTTAATTGCTATAATACTCAGATAAAATGAAAATTGAGTCACTTCCACAGGATTTGCAATTAAGATTCAGTATTGCCAGAGAACTTGGCCATACTTTTGACAACCATACTGTAATACTGGATTTCGGTTGCGGAAGTGGCAAAAAGGTACAAGAACTAAGGAATCAAGGTTTTAATGCCTTTGGTTGCGGAACAAGGTTTAATGAAGAAAAGAATGTAGAGACGGAGTTACTCCTAAAAAATGAAATAATCCGTGAAATCAAGATTGAGCAGTATAAAATTCCATTTGAAGACAGTACGTTTGATTTCATTTTTAGTGAATCGGTTTTTGAACATGTTAGTAATTACCCTGAAACAATTGCTGAGCTATCAAGGGTGCTTAAGCCGGGAGGGCTTTGCATACACACATTTGTGTCTCGTTACAAGCCTGTCGAAGCCCACGTAAAGGTCCCATTCGCTTCAGTATTTCAATCTTATTGGTGGCTGAACACCTGGGTTTTATTGGGATGTAAGAATGAATGGTCTACAAGCAGCATAAATGAAAGAGTATCAAAGTATCAAATATATCTTAAGAAAGAAACAAATTACTTAAAAAGAAGGCAATTGGAGGCAGAATTTATAAAAGGTTTTGGCATTGTCAGGTTTTGTGAAGATCTGTTTTTGAAGTATTCTCCCGGGAAGAGGAAATATCTGTATTCACTTTCAAAAGTCTTACCTTTTATTCCCAAACTCTTCAGCACATTCCAGATGCGAGTAATTGTAACAAAATTGCCAATCAAACAATAAGTAACTCACGCAATAATATTTAACCGATGGATTTCCCATTATTCATATCTGACCCAATATGAGGTTCATATTGACAATTGATACTGAAGCAGACAATCAATGGAATCATGGCAGGATTCTGGATACACAAAATATTAAGTACTTGCCCAGATTTCAAAGTTTGTGTAATAGGTTTAATATTAAGCCAACTTATCTGGTTACTTCAGAGATATGTGCCGATCCTATTGCACAGGATCTCTTAACTCATTTTATAAGCCAGAATGCAGCAGAAGTCGGGGCACATCTTCATGTTTGGAGCACTCCTCCATTCAAATCAGATGAGGGCTATACTCTGAATGACAGCAATCATCCGTTTGCTAATGAGCTGTCAAAAGAGTTTATTTCAGAGAAAATAAGAATTCTTACTGATCAGATTGAAGCATCATTCCATAAAAGACCGACATCTTTCAGGTCCGGAAGATACGGATTCAGTGAGGAAATTGCTGAGGTTTTGGTTGATAATGGTTATGTTGTTGATTCATCCATCACTCCATATATTGACTGGTCAAGTCATAAAGGATTACCAGATGGGTCCGGAGGACCGAATTTTCTGAGATATACTCCTAAACCGTTCCGTTATACATTTGATAATGGTCATCTATTAGAAATCCCGATTACCATCCTGCCAACGAAATTTCCATTGAATGCAAATGATTTGCTCGCTAGGTACTATTTCCAACATGTTAAAAGTAGCATGCTGATGAGAATTTTGAAGAAGTTATACTTTAAGCGTCAACCACTATGGCTTAGACCAAATTTATGGATGTCACAAAATTTGTTTAATGACTTAATAAATGAAGCCAGGAAAAGGGGGCTGCCTTACTTAGTTATGATGTTCCATTCGAGTGAGCTAATGCCTGGTGGTTCAATTTACTGGAAGGATAGTGACGACATTGAGAAGCTGTTTTGCTCTTTGGAACAATTTTTTTTATTATTGGAATCACAGAAAATCTCTTCGGTTACACTGACACAAGCGGCAAAAGAATCAGAATATGAGAATATGCTTCTGGGGTGACATAGCCAGCGCAATTAATGGCAACACAAAGGGAGGAGGGCAATTGCAGATTGCCCTCATTGCTAAATTGCTTGCACAATGCGGTCATGAGGTTATTGTCCTTGACCATGAAACAGATGTTGATTTTATTACTAGTGAGGGCATCAGGATTGTTAAAATTAAAGGTTGGGATAATGGCTTCAGATTGATACGGACTTTTACTAATAGGTTGCCTCTGTTGTATAGAAGCCTTGTTGATGTAAAGGCTGATATATATTATTGCAGAATACGTGATTTTAGGCATATTCTCGCTTATTGGGCTTCCCGCAGATGCGGGGGGAAATTTGTTTTGGGAATAGCTTCTGATTTGGATGTCGCTGATTTTAGAATCCGATGGAAATATACCTATACCGTTCACTTGCATTCTTTGTGGGACCTGGTAAATGGTATCTTAAGTGAGGTTGTATATCCCTTCCTGCTGAAAAAAGCTGATATGGTCCTTGTTCAGCATGAGGGCCAGAGCCAGAGTTTGGAAAGTAAAGGTCAGGCAAGTACTATACAGTATAACTTATTGAATTATGAGAATCTGCCAGAGGAAAGCAATGAGAGACACAATGAATTTGTATATATAGGCAGTCTTGATAATAGAAAAGGATTCAGGGAACTTGTTGATCTGATTAAAATGACTCCTCATTACAAGTATAAAATAGTTGGACAACCACGAGATAAAACTGCCGCTTTATTATTTCAGGAATTAAAAGCTTTTATTAATGTTGAACTTTTGGGGCGCTTGTCTCACTCTGAAACAATGTTCGTACTTTCAGGCGCCAGAGCTCTGATTTCAACCTCAAAATGGGAAGGATTTCCGAATATTTTTCTTGAAGCATGGGCGATGGGCATACCAGTGATATCCATGTACGTTGATCCGGGAGGAATTGTTAAAAGAAATAAACTGGGTTATGTGGCCGGAGGTGATTTCAAGAAAATGCTGACCGCAATATCAGAAACATCATATTCGGAGGAGTTTAAAGTACGATCCGTCAATTATGTTAAAAGGCACCATGCGGTTAATAGTGAAAGAATTAACGAATTGGACTGTTTATTCAGGAGCATAGTTGGAAATGATTGTCGAACCGGATCAAGATGACCTATAACCCTGAAAGATCAGAAAATGACCTGAAAAAGAATGAAAATTCATAATAAAGTCTTCTAACTTATATACCAGAGAGATAATTAGTTGTGTCAGCCTGGCCGAAATAAGTCTTTTGGGCATCTTGAATAGCAAAATATTCTCAAGATGCTACGTTTATATTATATGCAAACTTATAAGGTAAAGACTAAAGACCTCTCAATTGAGACGTTACGAGGGATTGCTGTTATTATGATGGTTGCCGGACATGTGGTCGGTGCTAGTAAGGGAACTGGCTTACATGTCGAGGATGATTCAGGATGGAGGTATTTTTATGATTCTTTTGAATATTTGAGAATGCCCCTATTCACAGTAGTTTCCGGGTTTGTTTATTCTTTAAGACCCGTTGAACCTGGCAGACTTTTAGAATTCTTAAAAGGTAAAGGAAGAAGAATTCTCTTTCCCCTGATTTCAGTTGGAACGCTTCATTTTTTGGTTCAACACATCATCCCTGGAACAAACGCCAATTATGAAATCACGGACATCTGGAAAATATACCTGTTCAAATATGAACATTTTTGGTTCCTTCAGTCAATCTTTTTGATTTTTGTTATTATATCGGTTATAGACAACTATCAATTGATATCCACAGAGAAAAAATGGTTAGTTGTTTTTTTTATTTGTGTGTTATTGCGTCTTACAATGCCTTTTCTCCAGGGGAATTTTTTCTCCTTTAAGGGTTGTTTGAACCTTTTGCCGTTTTTTGTTCTTGGATGTGGCATTGAGAGATATAAGGATCTTTTCAACAATAAACTAGTTGTTCGCGGACTTCTTGTCGTTTTTATCCTGGCTGTTTCTATTCACCAATTATATTTACTGAACGGGAAGAGCTTTGACAGATGGGATTATGCAATCATGAGTTTTTTAGTAGCATGCCCGGGGATAATCCTTTTATTTCACATCAGAAAGGACGTTCCTGTCTTGTCTAAATTAGGCTATTATGCATATGGCATATATTTATTTCATGTTTTCGGAACCGCTGGGTCGCGTATAGTACTTATGCAATTGAATATTACGAGTATAACATTTTTATTTTCTGTTGGTCTACTGGCGGGTTTGGGGTTACCTATTGTTTTTGAATATTTTATTGAAAAATCCCCTCTGTTCCGTACGGTTTTTTTGGGATTGAGAAAGAAAACTAATTGGTGATAAATGGATAAATCCTGCTGGGGAATTTGAGCAAATTGATTCGTTATGTTTTAAAATGCCAAAGTTTGTAGTAACCATGTGGACATAAGTTGTTATGTTGAAATACACGAGGGAAAAGCGATATAATCATTTTCTGACGACAGTATTTTGCATTGCCCTGATACTGCTGTCTATTCTGGTGGGAATGTTCGTAGCGGGCTATGTAGATTCCAGGACCCCGGAATCATACCTGCCTGAAATTGAAGTCGAAAATGCCTGCCAAGAACTTTTCAATAGTGATTCCTGCACTCTGGAAGGCTCGAACTTCAAGCTGATTGTGACTGCCTGCGGTAACATCACAATACGATCGACTCCGGGAAATACCCTGTTATCAAGGTTGCACTATTATAGTTTTCATAATGATACTATTGAAAAAGTGGGACTTAATAACATTGCAGTAAAATTCGCTAACGATAGCACTATCCTTTTAAGTGGTTATGGACCGACAGAAACTATTGTTAAAATTTCTTTTGTTGTTCTCAGGAAATCAAACAAGCTGGACGTAATAACCTCAACAGACTATATCCAGACCACAAAGGTAGAGAGAGAGGCTTTGGTCTTGGTATCTGAACTGCCCGTAATGGAGGTTTATAAAAAGAACAGGAGAGCAGACCAGAATGCTTTCGCTTCCGAATATTGGCTGGACAAACAGGGTGTTTTGTTTGGCAACAAAGAAAACTCGCTTTGGATTTATAATGTGCCGAATGTTTCTTCGCTCCAGTTAAATACTGAAAGCAAGACTCTTTTTATTAATTTGGATTATTATAGGGATCATCCTTATACCTTTATCCCATATCAGAAAAATGGTGAAGGGCTATGGGAAGATCGTTCTGCATCTTTATATCCTTCAGGCTCAAGTAGGGTAAACCAGGTTACTGTATTCGTTGACTGTATGTTAAATACTGTGCCGAGGATTATGGCAGTTCCAGGTGGTTATCTGGCCGGATACGTGTTTACAGAACATGCTGATGGTGGTAATCTCAGAACTCATAGAGCTGTTTATTTTGGTTCTGACACTGTACAGAGGGTGGAAAATGCAATAGGTGGATTTGTCAAGAATAAAATTCCTGTTACTAAGAGTATATTTTATTCAAATCCGGATAATGAAGCATACTGCTCAGTTACTGATGACGCAGACAGTGCCAAGTATCTGGAGTTTCTGGATCAGCTTTACGAAACTGGAGACTATGAACTATGTTTACATACACCCGAGGGAGTTACTTCTAGTCGTCAAAGGTTAAGCGATGCAATTTCGTTTATGAAGGATCGATATGATGCTATAACATGGATCGATCATGGAATGGAAACAGGAGAAAGTAATCGTGAATGCTTTCTTACAGATGGCCTGGATCCGAATTCGGGATTATATTCCGCTGATTTGTGGAAAGAGCATAATACTCTTTATTTCTGGAATGTTGGAGTAGAGAAGTTACGAAAGGCTTCATATGTTTCAATAAAGGAAAGTGTAATGCAATTTAAGATCCTTAAGGCGTTTGTTCTATTGTGGCAGAGATACTATTCCCCTGAGGAATTGGATGAAGTGAATTTCTTCCGTGGAACCTGGAGAATGTTGACCACCAAACCTTTAAAAAACGAATTAAACTCTTATGTTACCTTAAAAGGCGAGAGCTATCCAACTCCACTTTTTTATAAGCATTTTACGAGAACCGGTGATTTCATTTCTTGGGTTACTGACTTTACTTATGATATTGGGATGTCTTGGACCAGAAAGGCCAGCCAATGGTATTTACAGGAAATCAATAATCTTAACAGGCTGGTTGACCAGGGTGGAATATTTATTAATCATGGCTATTATATCAGGAATATACCAAATACAGATATGACGCTTGAGGCAAATAATAGCATTGTAACAAATCCATATTTTGAGAAAATGTTAAAGTATATGGCTTTACAAAGAGACAATGGCGATCTGTATGTGACAACCATAAGGGACCTGCTTCACTATTGGACCCTCTGTGAAAAGATTTCGTTTGAGTATTTTAATGACGGGACTATTACTGTATCAAACAACAATGAAGTACCTGTGAAAGGATTATCTCTGGTTATTTCCAATAGTGATGTAGTAATGAGTACAAAGAAGCATCATACCAAGACAATATCTAACGAGACCGTTGTGTGGTTTGATATCGAAGCCAAAGA
>CALBTS010000931.1 GCA_937968035.1 uncultured Methanomethylovorans sp. | reverse complement strand
ACCACCGAGATCTACACTCTTTCCCTACACGACGCTCTTCCGATCTCCACTTCTTCGATGTCCAAAAACGAAAGACCGATCTGCGAATCCGCTGATATTTGGGTATCAGCCTTTTCAATACTTGTGCTTGTGGCTTTGATTTCTTCTTCGACTGCTTTCTTTACATCCGTCATGATTTGCTCCTTTGTAGCAATTGCTACGTTTTTTGGTTTACGCTTCAGGGATCAGTTATTTTGTGGTAGGTTCCTCCATCGGTAAAACATAAGTGAATATACAGTCCACGCCATCTCGTACACCGCATTCGGAAACCACGGCAGCATCGAGTCCGGGCAAAATTTCCCCAACACATAGTATATGCATTGTTTTACCCTCTCCGGCGTTGACGGGCACAAAATTCAAAGGTATCATCGAGTGTAACGCTCGTATGGTCATGCCAATTGGCATACCGGTCCAATTCGCCACTGACAATATAATTGTCAATAACATCCTTCGCTAGTATCTTACGCCGACTTTTACGAGCAAGATTCCTTTCTTCTTCTGCTTTCGCCTTTTGCGTCTTTCTTTGCAGTTTCTGATACTGCTTCTTCGTCATTTTTGGCTTTTCCCATGTTACTTGCATGGCCGCTTCTCCTGTTTCGTAGCAATTGCTACATTTTCGACAATGATGAAACTACGACCCATTGATCGCAGATAAATTGGACATAGGTTATGGCATCATCAGGCTGAATGCAGAAATCGAACTCATTATTATAAGTATAAATCACTGCATTTCCTTGGAAAATAATTCCTATGAGTAATGGTTCCTTTTTTGTGATGGGGATTAAATTTTCCCCGTTCCAATGATAGTACCCTTCGCCAAGTACATAGCGAAAGGCTATTTTGGATTTTAAAGCTCTTTCCACTCCCCATTTACCTGTTTCCAGTTCATTGTCCTGATTAATATATAGCGTATCAGGATAAAGAGTGAAAACTTTGTTTTCGACAATTTCTCTGTAGCAATTGCTACGTTTACGTGGAAAGCAAAAAAGGAAATAACCAAGCACGATAGTGGCACAGATCATTACACCTGCTGACAACAAGGCAGCATAAAGATTGTCGCTCAACAGCATAATCTGAGTGCCTACGTGGTTCATTGCCATCAACGCTTCTCTGTTAATATACGGGTTCATATCCTCATCTCCATTTTGTAGCAATTGCTACGTTTTTTGCAAACGACACATCGCCGTTTTTCAGTGTTTATATTATAGCATAAATGAAAGCTTATGTCAAGTAGGTTGTAGCAATTGCTACAAAATAAAAATTGCTACAAAATAAAATAAGGAAAAACATGTACGCGCACGCACACGTTTTTCCTTATTTATTTAGCATAAAAATATTAAAAAGTTGCTGCCCATCTTAAAGTATCATCCGCATTAGCTAACATAGTTACACGATCCATTGATTCTTCTTTAGTTAAAGAGGGATAGTAATGTTGTGCTTGAATACATTCCCATGCTTTCCGGATTCGTTCACGAAGACCTCCAACATATTCCTCCATAACCTTATGTCTATGACAGGCAATTTTCACGTTTACAGGGTTACATGCTAGTTGTTCTATCCCCACAACCCATTCATTTTCTGGCGCATCGATCATCCAAGTATACATATGCACCTGATCTTTCCAATATTTATGAATAGGTGTACCAATAGCCACAACTATGTTCCGAAAGTTCATGGCCAAAGTATTTTTATATGCTCCAGTTTCGGCCCAACGATCATTTGTTTTTTCATACAATCGGACGTATCCCGTTGCGGGCCTCGCTTGACTCATATAACCCATTACTTTCCAATCAAAAACCACATTTAATCCTTCAGGGTTTCGAAAAAATAAGTCAGGTTTACCGAATAAAGGAACGACAAATCCGTCCTCATAGGTTAATGGTCGTGTAGCGTTGAATTCAAATTGTAAATCTCTGCATCCTTCCAATTCGCGACGTAGAAATGCCACTGCGCCAGATGCTATGTATTTTTGTAGCAACTCCTCACTACGATCATATGCCCAAGCTTGATTGTGTTTTTCTACCTGACTAAGATACAATTCTTCGAAAATATCAGGTTTGCCTTGTATCTCGGCCATTAAATAGGCTTTGATCCTAGCATCGAAGGCGGAACCAATTGCCATAGCGCGGGTTTGAGGTGTTCTAGGATGGTTAAGCACATAGTGCATGACAAAGGCATCTGGTTCCGTTTCAAATTTCTTTAAAGAGGTTGGGCTTAATGCAGTTAACCGGCATTTAAAATCTGTTTTCGGTGGTCCTTTAGGTTGATCAAAAAAATCAGAAAGTAAAGCCCCACAAATTTCATCAATATTTTGATCTGACATTATATTTCCTCCGTAATTAGAAAATTAGGGTGAAGCCCACAAACAAGATGCGCCTCAGTAGCTTGTCCTGCAGACGAAGAAGCAAGACATGTTCGCTTTGGGGAATCAAAATATGGGCAAGTAGCACATTTAGCTTTTGGGTTACGTTGCATTGCAGCCTCTTTAAGAAAGAAACCTTTTTGTATTGGGATCGAATTAGAGTTAGTTGAAGATTGTTCTACAAATTCTCGGATTAATGGCATACTAATTTTTGTACCTGGACATGTTTTATTTGTTCGATATTTGGGATCAGTTGTTAGAGTATTTACTTCGTTGTGTCCTAAAATACTTGCCTTAGGGTATTTATCTTTAAGATGTTGTAAAAGTTGTTTAAGACTTTCTTCCTGTTGAATAGTCATCGGTGAAATATCGCCATGACCACTAAGGCAAATGCCTATAGAATTTGCATTAAATCCCTTCACATGTGCGCCTGCTTTTTCTAATGCTCTTCCTTCTTCTATTTGGCCATTAAGTCGTATAACATAGTGATAACCTATACCTTCCCAACCATTGGCCTTATGCCATTCATCAATTTGTGCTGCTGTAGTATCTAGGGCAAGACCTGCTCTAGCATGCGCTGCTGTATGAATAAAAATATATTTGATCTCTCTCATGACTTTTTTCCTTTCATCCCAAATTCTTCGGGATTTGCCGCCATTCCTTGTTTAAGCGCTTTAATTTTGGCTTCAGAACGTGACTTTTCATCACCGGAAGTATAAGTATAACATTTACCTTTACTTCCCCACCGAAAGCCGGGCTTTTTACCTTCCTGACATTTTTCTATTGGCATTGTGTTCTCCTTTCAACGATCACCTTTTCTCATAACTGTTTTAAGTACGGGAATAGCCCCTGAGGTATCTAAAACAAAGATTACTTCTTTATTGTTTATTTTAAACATATATTGATTTTCTTTTTCGCAGCAAACTGGATTCTCAATAAATTCCGAAAGTGAATCTTTGATTTTTGATAAAGCATATTCTGACCAACGTTCAAGCCAACTATGTAATCCTTCATCTGGACGATGATCTCGTTGCCATAAGCTATTTAAACGTAGAGATGCACGATTAATTGCATGGCGTGAAATATCAATATCCACTATTTTTTCGCCTCGACGAGCAATTTCTGCTTTAGCTACTTCATAAAAAGCGGCTACTCGCCCATCAGGAAATACAACTTCACCCATACATTTGTTTGTTATTCCCCAAATAAGGTAAGAGTAAGGGACTCTTGTGATCCATTCTCCATAGTATTTACCAAAAGATATTTGCGCTCTATTAGTATCCATATTTCCTCCTTTCTTAAATGTGGGCCTTGTAGGGATCGAACCTACGACCAACTGATTATGAGTCAGCTGCTCTAACCACTGAGCTAAAGGCCCATTGGTGGGCAAGGCGGGAATCGAACCCGCACGGCCTTACGGCCAACGGATTTTAAGTCCGTCGTGTATGCCTATTCCACCACTTGCCCTTCTAAAATATAAGTAATAAACATAGTAATAAGTGCATCCATATCCTTTTTTAAGGTATCAATATCGGCTGAAGTTACTTTGATCTCAATATCGGTAAAAACTGAATCCTGCTCCTTTACTTTAAGGTAACCAGTTTCGCCGCAAGAGGAACCTGTTCCTAAAATATAAATATCAGCGCGGATATGCCATATCTTGTCACATTTTTGCACCTTGATATTTTTGAAAAAGTTAAAAGTTTGCCGTATAGGGACTTCTATATTGCCCCATTCTGTATTGCGAACCATATCAATAGTCATTGTTTAAATCCTCCGCTATTTGTTTCAATAACATCTGTAACCACATAGCTAAAATTGATCTAATTACAATCATCATATCAGGATGTATTTTGTCGCCTTTTACAATTCCTTCTAAACATGAGAGCGGGACAACATGGGTATTCCCATCTAATGTAGGGATTTCTACATATTCTTCCATACTCTCAATAAATTTTTTCATAGATTTACTAATTTTCATTCGATCACCGCGTTTCGATAGTACCTTGCCTCACGAGGCACCTTATTTTCTGTGAGAGTCATATATTTGATAGTGATTACTTTTCCTCTAGGAAAAGCGGGACACTCGAAATCAGAAGGAGCTACTTTTCCGGCTAATTTTGTAGCAATTGCTACAAAATCTTCTGGACTCTTTCCTGAGACTAATGTGCGTTCTACGTCGGTAAATCCCGACACTCCAAATACTTTACTATTAGGATCAGAACCTTGCCAACGACAAAGTAAAGAACCCATTTTTCCAAGTAGTCTTGATCCTTTATCGGTAAGTTCGCCTAAAACATAGTCTACGACAACGGCTTCAGCGTCTTCCCAAGGTTTGTATTTATATATGAAATTCGAACGCACTGGTTCCCAAACAGTACCTAAACGTCGAAATACAAACCCTTCGTGTCCTTCTTCCAAATATTTAGGAGCTATTTCATTACAAAAATGATCCCAATTGCCATTGTATACTTCTTGTACAACAGGATATACTTCTTTAGACGCCCATTGTGAAACTAAAGGGAGACTTAATCCTTGACTACCAAAAACATAATACTCCCCCCATTTTCTATCTAAACCTTTTTCGTGTAGCCTATTTTTTATGTAAGCTCTAATCTCTGATCCAAAAGTTATCCGACAAGTAGGGCTTTTGACTTCTCGAAAACTAAAAACATGTTCATAAGATGGCATGTCGAAAACACGAAAAATGATCTTTTTCCATCTTGCATCTGGAATATGTGATTTACAAGTAGAAATTACATATTTGAAATTATTTACTCCAGCCCATAATTCACCATCTAATGGCATTGAAGGTAACTTTGACAACCACCAAGATGGAGCATAAATGATATTACCATTATTGGACCATAGTCCCGTAGCGATTTTACCCAAAGCCCAAGGAACATCTCGTCTTCCAGTAGTAATACCGCCATCCCAATAAGCACGCATACCGTCGAGCTTTGTAGACCAAGCCCATTTACCTATACGTAAACGTTCAGGAGTCAGATTAGCGGGTTTCATTAAAAATAGACTAGCCATGATTTTTTCTCCATGTTCCTGTTACAGCATCCCAACCAATAGTAGTATATAAGTCTTTGAGCCTCGAATTATTGATCCATCGCTCCTTAAAGCGTTTGTGATCTAAACCCATAGCCAAATTTAGACCGCGATTCTTCATAATTTTACGTGCTTGTTTAGTGGCCTCATGAATAATAGGAATAGGAAGTACGGCAATTCTTTCTCCACGAGAAATCAGATCTAAACAAGCTTCTAATTCAAAGACATATTTTATATAGTCTGTGTTCATTTCCACCATTTTACAAGGATCAGGAATAAACCAACAAGCACTACATTGACCTACAACAAAAATAGGTTGAGTAATGGGTTTTAATGATCTTTGAATTATTCCTTCCTCATTAAACCAAAGACTATTAGATTGCGGTGATTTATTAGGATAAATTAAAGAATAACCTAAAACCACGGAATTAGCATATTGTGGTATTTTTAAGTATTCTAATGTATTATGCAACCATGCTTCCATAAAACGGACATCATCATCGGCTATTATTAGAGATTTGTTTTCTTTTATTGCCATAGCTATAGCTGCATTAATCGCGGAGGCATGTCTAAATCCCTGCTCGTATTTATTTTCTTGTAGTATTAAAGTAAAAGGTATGTTTTCTGTAGTTCGTTTTAAAGAGCGTAAACATGTTTGTGTGGTTAAGCTATCTATATCTGGTGTACAGATATTTACTAATAAACCATGTTTCCCAACTATTGGAAAATTAAGCATTATAAAATCCCTTCCCTAAGACAGGATATAAGTTTCTTGCCATTCTAACAATGCTGATACTGCTGCCTGTGTAGCAGTGCCATGATTAACATATGTAAGATCGGCTATTGCCTTTCTGTGTTTTTCAGTTTCTTCTTTCTGAGCTAAGCTTGAAGCAATAAGCTCCACTAAGGATAAGTTTTCGGTCATGCATCCGGGAATATGATCCCAAAAACGAAGTCCATGTTGTACATTCTTTCGATAGTGTTTAGAATTAATTACTACAGAGGGACGATTAAGAAGATTAAATTCATATAAAAGGCTACTATTATCGCAGATATGTAGCATAGATTTTTCAAAAATCTCATTAGGTTCTCTGCAAGGAATTAAACCAATGCCCTTAAAATCTTCATATATCTTATCACCCCAACGCGGATGAGCATGGCCTAGTATTTTATAAGATCTTGCTGCTTCTTTTAATGCCCACCTATATTCTGGCCAAGCACTTCTTGTTTCTGGGATCAATGGCCAATCCCAATGTGTCGAAAAACTAATATAGTCAGTGGTAGGAGGTTTAGGAACATTAGGAGTGACAAAATACTTGTCCATTTTAGGACAACCTACTATGGATACTTGTGCCCAAGGATGTGCTTCTTGATCTATTTTTCCGCAACGATAACTTGGCGATAAAAATAAATTCACTCGATCTCTAGCATCATGTCCTCCCGGTAGATGTGCAAAACAAATATTTGCATATTGCATCCCTACTCCGTGTTCTACATAGATAATAGGACGTCTTGTCGCTGTCTCTATATCACAAATACCTGCTGTAACTAATGGGCCAGTACCTTTATTTGTATTAAGGTGGCAAGGTTCTATCCCTTGATTTTTTAACCACGTATGTAAAGGTGTAGGAACATGAAATAATCCTCGTGCCGTTTTAGGCATGGCTTTATATATAGGAATCAAATGATGAGCATATTGCTTTTGTGTGGCAACGAATGTAAAAGGTAAAGAAACCCTATGTATATTGATTGCAAACCACGGAGTATACTTCTGTTGAGCAAGTCTTTGTAAACGTAATAGTATGTTGCTTTTGCTCATAGTACTACTCCATCATAATAATGTTTTGTTGACATTCTGGATCTTTCTAAATTACTTATTTCGTTATCTATGCCAAAAATTCTAACAGAATTCAAATAAGCAATTACATCTTTACTATATCTTCCGACTCCAAATTCACGGGATTGTAGTTCCCCAAATAAAAGAAGCCATGTGGGGCTGAATTTTAACAGTCCTTTTAGGGTTTGAGTAGGGTGATCTTTCTGTGCTAAAGCAGCACCTCGAATCACTTGTTTCAAAATATTGACAATGTGTGGTGAGTCTAGATCCTTAAGAGCAATAATCTCGCCACGAGTTTCACTATACCACGATGTTACTAACATGCTTTGACTCCTTTGATCCCTACGGCTCAGTATTATCTGAGCCGTAGGGATAATTAAAAGGTTTAACGCTTTTTCATGGGGGTTACATTAGTCGGTACAGGGGCAGGAGGTGGAGGCACTTCCAGCTTATTGTCTATAATGTATTTCTCTAATTGAGAAGTACGTTGTAACAATTGCTGAATCAACTGGGCGCCAAGGCGAAGAGCATCAGCTTGTTCCAGTATTCGATCCACATTCCTCGAAAACACAATCACCGCTTCCTGTGGTGCATATGGCATCATCAATTCCTTCTTGTGTTGCTTTAGGGTCAACATAATAAAACTCTTTTTTTGCTCGTGTCAAGGCAATATAGTGTAGGTTCTCTTCTTGTTGTCTCTGCCAGTCACTAGTACATTTAGGGTGAGGTAACAATTCTGGACATAGTAAAAATACTCGATCAGTTTCTAATCCTTTGGAACGATGAATTGTTGAATAAATGATCCCTTTAGCTTCATTACTAAACAATTCGTTAATTCCGGCTTCAAGTCCTTTCTCACCGTAAGCATCTAATAATGCTCGAAAGGTGTCTATACGGTCAGTAAAGGCCAGAAGTTCCGATTCCTTATTTTTAAGTTTTTCACACATCTGTTGTTCGTAGCTATCTAAATCAGTTACATGATCAAGTAAGGAAAGGAGATTCTCGCCGATTTCTCGACCTCGTACAATGGCTTTTTGACGATTACGTATTTTTAACAAAGCATCCTTTACTAGTGGAGCCATTGTTCTACAAAGTACATAATCACCTTCGCCTACCGTCTTATCGAAAAAAGCAGTATTACGTCTTGCTACTATCCCATCTTCTGCGGTATCTGCGTACTCGATATGGGGAACGATTTTCTTTGCTTCCAAAACTACATTTTTGGCGCAACGATAGCAGATACTTAACGGAAGAGTAGTAGCAGAAAGACGTTGAATAATGTTATCTATAGCATCAGGTGCTGCGCCCCGAAAACCATAGATAGCTTGGCGAGAATCCCCTACAGCGATGATCGTTTTTCCTAATTTATGAACTAAGGAAATTTGTACAGGAGATAAATCTTGTGCCTCATCTACAAAAACATAGTCATAGCTTGGAAAAGGTAGATCCAGAATCAATGGTAGATAAAGTTGATCATCGAAATCAATGGTAAAAGTCTGCTCGTTACTTTTTCTCAAAGTTTCAATAGCATAATTTTCCCAATTGTCTTCCTCGCACATAATGTCAAAATGACTGGTTAAATAAGTAATATCAGATTGCGTCGGTTCTTTAATTTCGTAGGCTTTAAATAAAGCTACAAGCTGCTTCACCGGACCTCTTATTTTGTAGTAAATATTTCGATCAGATTGCTGTAACACTTCAAACCACAATATATCTATAGTTTTGGTTTCTTTGATCCGGCAACGACGGAAACGTTCTCTAAAAATACGAAAACCAGTAGCATTTAATGTGGAGGCTTCTACATTGTATCGTACTCTTTTTTGTAGTTCAGTGGCAATGTGTTTATTGAAAGCTACAAACAATGTTTTCGTATATTTAGGTAACAAGTTCAACGCTTCGACAATCGTAGTCGTCTTGCCTGATCCAGCTACGGCTTCAACAACAGCGTTACCTTGATCGTTTTGAATATGCTCATAAATCTTAGTCTGATAGTTACTCGGAATCATAGTTATTCTCCCACCAATATTCTTTTTGCAGCTTCAAGATTCTCGAACCCTAATTCTTTGGCTTTTTTTTCGGCATGTTCCTTTATTAATTTTTCTTCATCGTGGGTAATAGGATACTCTTCTTTTCGACACAATAACATACACTGAATTTTTAGGATCTCTAACTGTTCTTCACGACGCATAATTATTTTCCTTCTAGTACGTAATGTACTCGTTTAGTCATCCCATGTCGTTTATTGTTAATCGTCATCTTTGTAACATGTTCTTTTTTAGCGATCTCAGCATCAGTGTACCCTTCATATCTTGCTCTTATGATCCGTTTCTCGAAGTCTGTAAATAAATCAGAAGCACAAAGCATTTCTAAAAAAGGAGTAACGTCTTTACTTGTAGAAGATAGTCCCCAAGTTTTAGACCCATGATATATTGTATCTCCATGTTCATCAGTACTTTGTAGTTCGGCTTCTGAATATTCAACTGTTCCAAATAATGGGATCAAGGCTTCTCGGCCTTGTTCTTGCAAAAGTAAAGTAAGCCAATCCGAATTCACAGGAATTTTAACCGTGTGATCTTTTTTCAAAAAAGTCAATAAGCCATTATATACTGACTTGTAAATATAGGCTGAAAAGTTATCGTGTTCCCGCATAGCCAAACGAAAAGCTACTCTATTTGTACAGTCTACTAAAATAAGTAAACCTTCGCCTAAAAGATCATTTGTTCTATGGGGATAAGTTCTAGCTAATCGGGAAACTATAGCTGCGACTAATCGCATATGTCCTTCGATAAGTTTCTGTCTCGCCAAACTCTTTCCCGCACGCGTTTCATTTAATAATATAGTCGTTTCTTCTGGAGTAGATCTAGGAGGTAAAGTTATTTTTGACTCAAAGCTGCGCCGGTTAACACATCGCATAAGTTATTCTCCTTTAGGTTCTACGATCCAGAAAATACGACAATCATCTTTATCTGATAAAGTATGCCACCGATTAGTTGCAGAGTTAAAATAAGATTGAGTAGCACAAAACCATGCTACTGAATGGTAGACAGGGCTATGATTTTCATCAATGTAACTAAGAAAAACTAATACACCATTATATTGTTTCAGATATGATCGAACACGCTCTTGAAAGTTGTCCCACTTACCAATAGGTAATTCTATATCAATAAGATCAGCATATGCTGGCATAATTTCGGTGATCGCAAGATCAAAATGACATGCTTCGATGATCTCTTGAATATGAAAACCTATATAGGGATTAACACAGTTTTTATTATTTTCATTTATTTGTGTCCCCGCATGCCCGATTTTTTCTATTAAATCTTCAATCTTTTTGCCGCTAACATTGGCGAAAGCTGCCACAAGACAAGCCGCCGGATTAGGTTGAATTTGCATATTTGCTCCTTGTAGCAATTGCTACGTTTTCATTGTACCATTATACCATATTTATTTTCTTATGTCAAGTAGGCATAAAACAATGATGGTAGGGATGATCAGAAACTTTTGATAGGATAGCATATAATTCATCTACTATATTGGAAATGGTTTCTTTTGATCCATTATTATCTATACATCCATCCCAGTCTTCTCTATTAGTTAATAAATCATCACAATCTGCTGACACGTCATTAGAACCACGATCTATTCTAAAAACATATCCGTAGTTTTTTACATACTGAAACTCGTTAGGATAACGAATATCTGAAATAATGGCCACATGTAGATTTACTATACGTGATACTTCTAGAATATCCCGATCTAAAACATCAATAAAAATATCTTCAGGAAATATTTCACGAATACTTTTACCCATAGCTAACAATATTTCTCGTGGGGTTTTATTAATGTGTAACAAAGTCTCTTTAGATTGGGGGTTACGATCATAATAACTCTTAGATTGAAAATTATATGGAGCGCCTAGCTTTTCGCAGCACCAATATAAGGAATCTGCAAATGCAAAACGCATAGCTAATGGCGATAACTTATCCAATAATTTCGCCGCTATTGTATCCTTGCCTACTTGTTTACGATGTCCAAAACCAATAAGTATAGGTCTATCATAATCGCAGAATTTCTTTATTTCACCAGTCCATGTTACCTTGTTACTCATGATTTATCCTTTCCTAGGTATTCTAAGTAAACCATCCCATGACACATTACGACGTTTCCGCAATTACACCATAACAACTTGTTTCTAAAAGACTCAATTCTTTTTGCATACTCCCGATCAAAGGAAACACGCTCGAAGAAATACTTACGAAAACGTCCAAGATTCTCTTCCGCTGTTCCTACACAAAAGGGATTATAGTCTCTTGACCCTTTACCTATAAAAATATGAGGTTGCGTAGGAGGCTTTTGACTAAAAGTTAAAGTAGTCATTATTTTATCCTCTAGTGTCTAAGGGACGGTACAAAAATGTAAACCAATTAGGTTTCTTAAATAACTTCTGATACTCTGTTTCTGTAGCCGCTGTTAAAATCCATATCCCTTCACCTGCCGCGGAAATGATAGGAAAATATTTTCTTTGAGCATTGGTAAAAGAGAAAGCTTTAGGATTTTTGACTTCGATCCATTTAGCACCATAGTTATGGTGTAAAGCATATAGATCTGGGAAACCTTGTTGATACATATTACCATGTGTCACCATAACTGTCCAATCTCGAACAGAAAGAAAAGAAATAATCGCCGTTTGAATTATGTGTTCTGGACCTCTTCTCTTAATGGTGGGTTGAAACATATATTATTTCTTTCTTGTTTTGCCATACAAGCTACGCCATTGTTTTTTAAGATCACTCTTCAATGCATTAAGAGCAATATATTCTTCATATTCAGATAAGGGTGTACCCATAGCTTTTAATGTCTCGAAGAATGAAGGTGGGCGAGATCGGAAGAGCGTCGTGTAGGGAAAGAGTGTAGATTTAGGTGGGGGAGGGAGAAGTAAAAAGAGAAAAGA
>CALBTS010000930.1 GCA_937968035.1 uncultured Methanomethylovorans sp. | reverse complement strand
CCCTACACGACGCTCTTCCGATCTATGAATATGTTATTTTGGAATATTTTAACAGTGGAAAATCCATCATTATCCCTTCAGGCACTATAATGTTTCATCAAGAAATTTGAGCACCTCTTGCCACGCTTGCTTAACTGCATGAGCATTCCCCTCAGGAGTCCCGCCAGCAATGGTCCACGACGAAGCATAGATAAAAGGCAAATCAATTGAAGAGCGATAAGGAAATGTAAGTAAATGATTACCAGCATTTGGATAATTAACATATTTTCTTTTAATTCTTGAACCCATAGAATCCAATCGTTCCATGATACTTTTGCCAGACACAGGAGAGGCCGTCTGCTGATCATCGTCCCCAGAAATGATAAGAATCGGGCAACGAATATTTTCTACGGGAATTGTTGCTACGTCTTTTATTTTATTGCTAATTTTTTTCATATGATACAATGAGAATTGAGTATATAAAATTGGATCATCAATTGTTCCCTTATGTAGCGTAATATGTCCTTCTTTTACTCCTTCAAGCACTTCTTGGTCACTAAGCATTGGCATGAATGGTACCGGCTTATTTTTATATGTCCATGCAGATTTTTCCTTTGATGAATGATCGCCAGAAACAAGATGAGATGGAGAATATGCAATACCTGCACCCATTTCGTCTGGAAAAAGAGAGGCCAAAAGAAGAACAAGTTCAGCCCCTCGAGTTTGTCCCAGAAGGGCAATTTTATTTCCTTCAACTTGTGGCTGTTTTTTTAACCAACGCATCGCATTTTTGAAATATTCTAACGGAATCAGCGAAAGATTTTTTGGCAAACCCTCTGCTCCAAAGTATACAAGCGCAAGGACAGTGTATCCATGCGATGCAAGAACTTGTGCTAAGCCTATATCAGGAACTCCTCCCGCACCGTGGATTGTGATAATGCCGGGCATTTTTTTCATGTTCTTTGGATAACATAGGGTACCGACAATGCCCTGTTCACGAACATCTTTGCTTTCTACATCAGGCCAAACTCGATCAATTGTTTTTTGAGCTCGCAGTTTATCCGCAGAAAAAACAGACAGTAATACTTCACACAGATTGAGCGTACCTTGCGCCTTCAATGTATTCTTAAATGGATCCTTATCAGTTTGTGTCAGCGACCAAAATAATCCCATTGGATCAATACCGCTATATGATCCCGAAATTGGTGCTTGCTTGGCTACATTTACTGCACCCTTGTCATCTGCTTGAAACGTAGCATAAGATTTCCATATGTCGCCGTCTTTATTTTTGCATGAAGCTTCAATTATAATTTGTTGATTGGCCGGAAGATTTGAAATCACAATTTCAACTGATTCATCAACTAATGGATGCTCAGGTGTAACGACAATTTTAGGGGTGCATCTAATCCAAAAGAGATCGGAAGAGCACACGTCTGAACTCCAGTCACCGAATACGATC
>CALBTS010000929.1 GCA_937968035.1 uncultured Methanomethylovorans sp. | reverse complement strand
AAGACAGCTAAAAGAAAGGAATGTGATCGACTATGCTAATCGATCTATATAGAGTTATTATTATTATTTTGAAATTCTTGTTTCATGATCTCTGGATTGCACTTTACCGGATTTTATTTGGTAAACAAAATGAAAGAATCCAGGATACATATGTGAGAAGAGTTGCTTCTAAAAGAAAACGCAAAATCTAAAAAAAGAACGCTCGAGTTTCGAGCGTTTTATCTAACAGGTAGATACTATGAGAAAAAACCCAAAAAAGATTGGTAAATCTATTGCACAACTTAAAGCAAAATTGTCTAAATCTACTCCGGAAGAACGAGCAAAAATAAAAGAAGAGATATCTCGATTGAATGCACTAAAACTTCCTGGATCGGTAATCAATATTGAAGACAAGATTATGTTAAATTATCATCCAAGAAGAAAAGGAAAAATTCATTCATATATTGTAGATGAATTTAGTGGAAAAAAGATAGCAGTACTCAGACTATCACATTCAGATGGACCAGAAGAGAGAATTAAGATCCCTTCGATGAGTAAAAACAGCAAAGGAAAACATACAAAGGCACAGCTAGATGTGATATATTTTGGTAAATCCGGAAAGCCGATACATATCCATGAGGCGAGGGAACTTGGAAAAAAAGAAGCCAGGCCGAAAAAAGATGAGATTATTCTTGTTAGGAATAAAGCTATTCGGAATGAAGAAATGCGTAAAAAATGGAAGAAATAAAAGAAAAGCTCGAGAATTTACTCGAGCTTTTGCCTCGGATGACAGGTTCCGGCGAAGAGAATTTATGTTTGAATCCGGTGCACAAGTGTCCTGCCATCAATGAAACACTCCGTCTGCGCAATGTAATTCTACCATATATAAGAAATCAAATCAATTAGTATTCAAAAAAATAATAATGAATAATAAAAAAATAAGTGTATAATTTTTTATGCGGCCACCGATTTCGCTCCATGGATCACATTTATAATGGAGGATATATGAACATTTATGATTTAATTAACGAATATCAAAAGTACTCAGATGTTGTGAAATCAGAAAAAACATGTGAATATCAGAGAGATCAAGTAAGTGCGTTAACTCGTTATTTTAAGCATGCAAAGATTAAGGATACTGACCAAATAACAAATGATGTCATAGACAAACTTATCATGTGGTCCAAAAAAACATGCTGCAATAACACAATTAACAAAAGATTAATATTTCTAAAACAAGTATACAAATATCATCACCTGGATCATAAATACCTCTTGTCTTTACCAAGGTTAAAACAAGAGACAAGATCGTATGACGTATTTACTGAAGATGAGCTTAAAACTCTATTAAACTATGTAGATCATATGGATGAAGAGGATCCTTATATGTTAACGAGGAAATTGATTCCTTTTTTCTTGTTGGATACTGGCGTTCGTTCGAATGAACTCCTAAATATCAAAATAAGGAACATTAATTTCAAGGATGATATTATCTTATTAGAAAGAACCAAGTCGAGTGTGGATAGATATGTTCCTTTTACCAGGATGACAAAAAGACTACTTCAAAAATATGTTTCAATGTATCCAAAACGAGAGAATTTATTTTGGAACTACAAATCATTTAAGCCATATACCTATAGAAACCTCGAAGCGTATTGTGATTTTCTAAAAAAGAAACTCATCTTCAACAAGTTGCATCCGCATATGTTTCGTCATACCATGGCCACGTCTTTGATTGAGGATGGTTGTCCGATTGAAACTGTTCAAAAGTTTTTGGGTCACAAAGACATATCTATGACTATGATCTATGTACATATGTCGATAAAAAAAGCTAAAAAAGACTTTCAAGAACATGCATATCTTAATAAATTCATAATAGATAAAGAAATTAAGGTTTAGCTTTTAAGAAGATAGATATAAGAATACTGCCAATAGAAGCTAATATAGCGAAAAACGCAATCCAATTTGCGCGTTTTGCAATTTTATTGGCTTCTTTTGCTCTTATATCAGATATTTCATTTGCTTTATTGGCAACTTCAAGTGATTTCTCCCAATGTTTTTCATTTTGTTGCAGATGTTTTTGGTTTTCTTCATATCTATTTATAGCGTGTAATCCATCAGGAAAAATATGAATCGTAAAATACTCCCTGGTTACAGACGTTTGATTTCTCCTAATAATCCCGGTATGAAATAAAAAATAACCATCGGAAGTATCAAAAAAACTCATAGGAAACGTTGTTTTTGGATCTAATATAACTTGTCTTAAAATGTTATATTGGTTTTCAGAAAGAATCAAGGTTGAAGTATCTTGAATCATATTATCACCTCTATTCTATTATAAATCAAAAACATAAAAATAAAAAAAGAAGCTACAATATTTTAGCTTCTTTCTTTTTTCGATTCATCAATTAATCCGAGAAAGTAATCTGCGTTAGTATTTAGGGCTTTAATAAGTCTTATCATGTTTTCTTCACCGATCTGATGAGTACCTGCTTCATATTTAGAAATCATATTTTGCCCAACACCAGATTTTTTTGCTAATTCATTTTGTGAAAGACCATTTTTTTCCCTAATTTCCTTTAATCTGTTCATTTTTTCCCCTTTCCACCTCGAAAATCAAAAAAATATCACATTAGTTCTTGATATTCGTATTCGAGTATGTTATTTTAGTGGTGGTTACTCTTTTACGAGTGACCTTGGGATCAGGGCGCTAAAGGTCATGACCGACGCCGAGGCGCCTTGAAATCTCTAAATTGTCGGTCTGACGGACATGATATAGTGGTGGAGGGGGACGGTTTCGAACCGCCGAACCCATAGGGAGCAGATTTACAG
>CALBTS010000928.1 GCA_937968035.1 uncultured Methanomethylovorans sp. | reverse complement strand
CCACCCAGCACCTGGAGTACCTTCCCTTTGGCGAGCTCTTCATCGAAGAACGTAGTACCTGGAATACTCCGTATAAGTTTTCAGCTAAGGAATTAGATGATGAAACGGGATATTCTTACTTCGGGGCCAGATACTATGACCCGAAAATCTCAATCTGGTTGAGTGTGGATCCGCTGAGTGATAAGTATCCCAATCTTTCTCCCTTTGCTTATACTGCCAACAATCCTCTCAATATTATCGATCCTGATGGAAATTACCTCTTTGGATTGTTTGGCTCAACAAAAGAGCAGCGTCAGGCAGCTAGGGAGTTTCAAAGCAGTACTGGAGGTACTATTAACAATTTGGGCCGTCGAGATGTTAGTGTAGACTACACGTATTGCAGACGCAGTATTGACTCTGAATTTGGGTGGGTTGATGAGGTAGTTGGAGCATCTCAATCATTTAATACGGATGGAACCCTCGTTTCCCCTAATGGCCAATTAGTAAAGACTACAGGTATTCAGGCTGCAGAAAGTTGGATGAATAGTCCATCAGAAAGTTTCGGCAAGGCCACGTTAAAGGTGGCTGCTAATGTTGGATATAGTATTGTCAACTCACCAAAAGTTCTCTTGACTGGAAAGAGTTGGGCTGGCTCAGAAGCAAATTTCTCAGAGAAAATGGATGCTTTTATCGACGTAGGTACCTCAGTATTTTCTCTTGGGATTAACCAGACCGACGAAATAATGAATGTCGGTCGCGGATTATCTGGTTATAATGATTTTGTAAAAAGAACCCCTGGGATTACCACTTCACGTGGCTTGCCTCAAGGGAAATCTTGGCAAGGAAGGGCAGGAGGTCTTTATCAAAGGAATAGTGAGAATCAATCATCATTATTTGGACTGGACTATGGAGTACTCGGAACAGGTGTTGCAGATAAGGTTAATGATGAAGTTCTCAAATAGTAGCTATGTATTCTTTTGCAATTCTATTAGGTGCAGTTTTAAGGTGGCTATTCAAAGGATTTAGAACCAGCTTAAGTGATGAACTGTTATGCAGATTAGAACCAACATGGGGTAAGACATATAAATTTGAAAACTACGTGGTGGGAGTAATAGCTATTGTTTCTTTACTTGGATTTATAGTCATAGTGTTCTTATAGTATTTTAATTCAATTGATTATGAGGAGCTTTGCATTAGCCATTATTTTTGGGCTCTTTGGTTCCACCTTGTGTTACGCGCAGATTGCTAACCCATTATTTATTATCAACACATGGAAGATGCTCAAGTACGAAGAGGAAAGCGGAAAGCAATACTCGCCCCCCTCTGAAATGCAAAATGACTATTTGAAGTTTAATGCTGACTACACCTATGAAAGTCTTGAATACAACCAGAATACCATTAAAGGAACATGGGCGCTTAACGAGGACTCTTCGATGTTAACAATGAGACAAACTATGCTTGATTCTTACCCAAAGGCGTTGATTATGAAGATTTTAAAACTTACTGTGACAGAGCTTGTAATTGAAGGGAATGATGCCGCAGGAAATGTGTTAATTATTTATAATGAGTCAGTTAAATAGGGCCATACCTGTCCCCACTCTGCGTAGCATCCGCGTAATCCAGGAACTAAATAGTATCCCGTTGTCCATAGGCTGTGCCTGAAGACCCTGATCCTTGTCCCTCTTCCTCTCCCTCTCCCTCCATCGACCCCTCTCTAAATCTCTCCCCTGAGAGGTGTATAAGCCCCTTAATTCATCGGACAAGATTATAGACAGAAATCTGTAATTTTATGATGATGAACAAGAGAACATTTACGCAGGAAGAGAAGCTGAAAGCTCCCCTCAAGTAGTAGCATTTAAAATTAGAGATTTCCATTGATAGTTT
>CALBTS010000927.1 GCA_937968035.1 uncultured Methanomethylovorans sp. | reverse complement strand
TTTTCATAAGTGATATCAAAAATGCTCTGACTTATCCACCTGTACAAACTTATCCGCCCGGATATTCCATTTTTCTGTCCGTTACTAATCTTTTGTCTCCAGACAAACAGGCGTTATATCAGAATATGCTGCTTGTAAACAGTTTTCTCTCCTCTTCAATAATTTTTCCAGCCTATTTCTTATTGAAGAAATATACTTCAAAGTTCCAGGCTCTTTCCGGGTCCTTAGTAATATCCACACTTCCAAGCGTTACGACATACACTTTCGTAGTAATGAGCGAGAATCTTTTTGTTCCTCTGGTACTCTATTCAGTTTGGTTCCTCCATGAGTCGTTTGAGAATAATGATATCCACTGGAATGCTCTGGCAGGCATATCTATCTTCTATCTATATTTTACGAAAGAAACAGGGATCGTATTCATTTTTTCAGTGTTGATATCTCTCGTTCATTTCTTTGTTCACACAGAGTGTGAAGATAGATCAAAACTGTTCAGAAACAAAGCGGCTCTGGTCTTTTCTTTTGCAATGCCGACTTTTGGCTGGTCGTTCTATAAAATAGCTGTACTTTCTAAAGCGTCACTATATGATACTGCAAAATATTCGTCCTCTTTGGTGGATTGTATCTCCAAGACCGATGCATTCGAGCTATTTGTGCGTTTAGTGCTCAATGAGATCGGATACATTATGTTATCAGCGTACATTTTCATCTTCATCATATGTGCACTATTAGTTTCAGAATCCATCTTCAAGTTGAAACTTGTTGGATTTTCGGAATATATAACAGAATTTGATCTGAAAAAAGTGACCGCATTAAATTCAAGCATTGTTTATTTCATTAGTTTTAGTGCAGGATTATTATTAATTACCGTTGCACATATGAATAGATATATTGCAAACCCTGAAAATTTCATCTTTGGACGCTATATCGATCCTATCATACCTGTCGTATTCTTATTCGGACTTATAGGAATAGCGATCCTGCAGATGAGATCTAACGGTACTGCCACAAAGCGGAAATACAGGACAATAATGTTTTCAAGTTTTATAGTCCTACCCTGCCTTTACTATTTGCCGCATACTTATTATGGTTTTCCTAATATGTTTGGTATTTATTATGTGATATATCTGCAGAAATATATGAGCTACTTTGTGTTACTTCTTCTCATTGCATTATTTTTCTTGATCATACCTTTTTATCTGATGAAAAGGATGAACAATGGTAAACCTATAACTTTATTTTTTACATATCTTATACTTTTATCGATCGTCCTCTCTGTGCCTACATATGAGGAGCAGTTCGAAAACATGAACAACACGAAAAATATAAACCAAATTGGAAGATATTTAGAACACAACAGTTCAGATGACACTCTTATTTTGATGGATCATGAGGATGTACGTGAACACTGGGGTCTTCAGATGTGGTTCTTTATACAGTACTGGACAGATGGTGAAATGGTCCAACATTTTACAAATGATGATCCTTCCGGTCTGGTCACTAAAGAACATATCAATGATGTCGATTACATAATCTCAAAGAAGTTATTGCCTTATCATTGTGTAGAAACAGCAAATAATGGGTATAAATTGTATGACCTAACAGTATCTTCACAAACGCCTTCAAACATGTCACTGCCATACATCATAGATATAGGGAAGAACGATCAACATATAACTGAAGGCTTTTATGATCCGGAACTAGGAGAGTATAGGTGGACAACCAATTCCTCAAAAATAAAAATAGAGTATGGTGGCAATCAAGGGCCACTTCTTCTGGAAGTAATGATGAGGTCATCAAGACCTGATACAGACCCGGCAAATGTAACTCTTTATATGAATGGAAATCTGATCGGTACTGCAGAGGAAATAATAGGAAATAAAGATCATTCAGTTGTAGTGCCTGAAAATTATCTGGAAGATAGGTATCAGATCCTGGAGATCAGAACAAACACCTGGAAGCCCAGTGATCACGGATATGTTAATGATGATCGGGATCTTGGTATTCAGATCGATTGGATAAAGATCGATT
>CALBTS010000926.1 GCA_937968035.1 uncultured Methanomethylovorans sp. | reverse complement strand
CTGTCTGTCTCCTCTGGGCTAATTGTCTTACGGGATTTTTGGGATAGGCTAATGAATTTTTTTTTTGCTCTTAATATCTCTTTTTTGCATGATTCAAAAAGTAACGTTATAATTTCTTTAATTGGCTCTTCATATTTCATTGCTAAAAAGATCCTACGTTATTTTTAAGTTGTAGTTATGTGTAAACAATTGTAATAACTGAAAAAATTGCGTTATACACCCTTATATCTGCAAATATTTTCCATAATAATGGGTAGTAGTAATGCCCCTCAAAATGAAAATGGTTCAATTCGCCTGAAAATAAACATAAATTGGAGATTAATCACCCCGGACAAAGAAAAGCAAGAACAAATTTTCTATCTTATACTTCTGCCTCTGATTGAACTCCGAAAAGGAGAGCATTCTGTCTATTACTCGATGTTCAAGTTTTTAATTCTTGACTTTTAAGAATTACCAAATGACGGGCGTTTCAAGCTTTTTTTGAGAAGTCTTCCAGAATCAATATGAAGTTAAAAAACTCCGAAAAGCCTTGAGAAATGGTACTATTGAAAAGTCAACTAAAAAAAACTCGAACATCGAGTATTATCAAACGCTCAAAGCCAGTGTTGAAGTGGCGTTGACTTCTTTTGTTATTGATCGTTGTTCATTTAGACAGCACCATAATGAATACATCCGAGTGGCAACGCTGTTTGAGGGAGTTTTTTCATTCTATTTAAGAGAATTCTTCTTTGCCAGATTCCCAACTTTAGCGTTAAAGTTGGGATTGTAAGAATTAACCAAAAAGCTTATCAATAAAAGCGTTAGGACTTTTTAAAAGCGTTAGGACTTTTTTGTAAAATTCGGACTTGTTTTTTTGAAAAAAATATCCTAACTTTTATTTTAATTTTTATTAAAAGTTGGGGGCTTTTGAAGATATGAAAAATTTGAATCATCCTAAGAAAGGAAGCCATATTTCTGTTGAACCGATCCGGAGGCAAAAAGATATCAAACTGATAAAAAAAATCTTACAGGATTCTCCTCGGAACCTCTGTTTGTTCATTTTGGGAATTAACACCAATCTGCGAGCTTCAGATCTGCTAAAAATCAAAGTCGAACAAGTGCGACACCTTCAGCCCGGGGAAGAAATCTCCTTGAAGGAGAAAAAAACGCAGAAACAACGGCGGATCAATTTAAACCGGGCTTGCATTGAGGCAATTCAAAATCTGCTTAAATCCATTAAATATGAAGATGATGGTTTTCTTTTTCAGAGCAACCGGAAGGATAAACATGCCCTGACGGTTTCCAGCTTAAGCACTTTGGTTAAAAAATGGTGTAAGGACATCAATCTGAAGGGGAATTACGCCAGCCATACCCTAAGAAAAACCTGGGGATATCATCAGCGAGTCACTTTCGGTGTTGGGATTCCAGAATTAATGGTTTGTTTCAATCACACCAGTCAAAAGCAGACCTTGGATTATCTTTGCGTTCAGCCCGAAGAGATTAAGAATGTCTATCAAAACGAGCTTTAGAAAAAGTTCTCCTCAAACATCTCGGTTTGATCTACCGGATTTTACATGTCAGGCACCCAATAACAAAAGGCCTTGATCATCGTTTGGTCCAAAGCAAAAAAAAAATATAGCATAGAAGATCAGTAGTGTCCGGTTAGGTTTTTGCATACACCAAAAAAATGTTGTTTTTGTGCTTTTTTAGTAAGACTTTGACGTTTTGGTGCAAAAACTGTAATGAAATTTTAGATAAATCGGCCTATTTTATAACAATTTTGTTGTTTTGAAATAGTTGTAATTCATTGTTTTGGCTAAAAATGGCTACATGCAAAAACCTAACCGGACATTACTGATAGAAGATAGTTGTTTTGCTATAGCAACCGGCTATGAAAAAAAGATTGCAAA
>CALBTS010000925.1 GCA_937968035.1 uncultured Methanomethylovorans sp. | reverse complement strand
CACACTTCATGTGGCTGCTTCGAGGTAGTAGGTTTCTATGTGCCTGAAGTTGACGGTATTGGCTGGGTGGATAGGGACTTTGCAGGGACTGCACCTAATGGACTCCAGTTCTCTACCATGGCAGGACAGACAGGTGGAGGTAAACAGGTCGTGGGTTTCCTGGGTATCGGTGTCAACTATTTCCGTTCACCGAAGTTCATCAGTGCCGATGGTGGCTGGGATAGAGTAGTATGGATGCCCAGCATGCTGAAACAGAAAGTGCTGGAAAGTATTCCTGCTGAGCTAAAGGATAAGATCGCAACTGACGAAGATGTAAAAGACGTTGAAGCCTTAAAGAACTTCCTTAAAGAGAAAGACCATCCGGTGGTCAAGAGATGGGTAGTCGAAGAGGAAGAAGCTCCTGCAGAAGAGGAAGAAGCAGTTAGTCAAGCTCCTCAGGCACAGTATCAGCAGCCTATGCAATATATTCCACAACAGATGCCAGCAGGCTTTATGCCTTCAATGCCAATGATGGGTGGCTCCGGCAGCGGCGGTGTGAAGATAGTGCTTAAGAACGCAAAGGTGACCGTAGACAAGATAATCATTAAGAAAATCGAATAATAGAGGCCTATTGTGACCAGAATAATCGCAGTGACAGGGAAAGGGGGGACTGGCAAGACAGCCATCACCACCTTACTCATCCGCCACCTCACCAGAGGTAACAAAGTAGTTCTGGCAGTGGATGCCGACCCTGACACAAATCTTCCGGAAACGCTGGGATGTGAAGTGCACAGGACAATTGGTGATGTGAAAGAATTCATGCACGAAGAGCGTGACAATCTACCTCCCGATGTCAACAAGCAGTCCATTCTGGAGTCTAAGCTCTACGAGATATTGGAAGAGATGCCCGGCTATGACCTGCTGGTCATGGGCAGGCCTGAAGGTTCAGGGTGTTATTGCTATGTCAATAACCTGCTGCGGGGTATAATGAACAAACTCGTAGGCAACTATGACGTCCTTATAATCGATACCGAGGCCGGACTTGAACATTTCAGCAGGAAGATATTCAAGCAGGTGGATGATCTTATTGTAGTTACAGATGGGTCCCGCAGAGGACTGGGAACTGCTGAACGCATCCGCGAACTGGTTGGTGAACTGGAAACAGATGTGAACCACATATATGTGATCGCTAACAAGGTCACTGACAGTACCCGTGGAACAATTATAAAGACTGCTGCAGAACTGGGACTGGAACTTATAGGGATGGTCCCGATGGACGAAATGATAGTACAAAGAGACCTTGCAGGACAGCCGCTTATGGAACTTCCGGACGACTCGCCTGCTGTCAAGGAAGTAGAGAATATCTCCCGGAAACTGAATTTATAACGCTCTCTTGATTTATGGTGGAATGCATATGACAAAGAAGACCAAATTGACCGATATCACTGAACTTTTCAAGGATTTCGATATCGAAGCCCTTGAAGGTGTAACCATCGAGGGTGATATCGAATTAAATATCACTGGCGGTGGAGGACTTAACCCTGCACTGGCCTATGCACTGGGACAGGAGATCTCACATATCTCCCTACACATGGCCAATATAGGCAGGATACTGGGATACCCTGTAGACCAGCTGTTTGCACAGGCTTTGGGGATGGGAGTTGCCGGTGCCCCTTCGCCTGTGGCTGAGATGGCCGCTGCAAAGACCAGAATGCAGGAACTTCTGGCTGCAAAGTTCGAAGTGGCGTCAGTAAAGAACTGGACCAATCCCATACAGGAAGTCACCCTGGGTGCCACTTCCGCAGATGGGGGCTCCAGAAAGAGCACGGTTACCCTGGGTGGAGAGAACGCTCTGCCATATTACTTTGATGCGGAAATGCCTCACCGCAACTATATCACCATGGATGTTTTTGACATGCCCATTGGTATGGCCAAGGCCGTTAAATCCAACTATGATGATGTTATCAACGATCCGGCGGAATGGGCAAAGAAAGTCGTCAGGGACTTTAATGCTGACATGGTTACCATACACCTGATCTCCACTGATCCGCTTATTAAGGATACATCTGCCCGCGATGCAGCCAAAGTGGTCGAAGATGTGCTGCAGGCCGTGGACGTGCCCATAGTCATCGGTGGTTCCGGTAATCCGCAGAAGGACCCCGAAGTGCTGGAGAAAGCTGCAGAAGCTGCTGCAGGTGAGCGTGTACTGCTCGCTTCCGCAAGTCTTAACCTGGATTATGAGAGGATAGCCAAAGCAGCTATAAATAATGGCCATGTGGTGCTTTCATGGACACAGCTTGAGATCAATGCCCAGAAAGAGCTTAACAGGAAGCTCATGAAGCAGTGTAATGTTCCAAGGGACAGTATCATAATGGACCCAACCACTGCAGCTCTGGGTTATGGCCTGGACTATGCTTACAGTAACATGGAGCGTATCAGGCTCGCAGGCCTGATGGGGGATGATGAGCTTACGTTCCCGATGTCCTCAGGTACCACCAATGCATGGGGTGCCCGTGAGGCATGGATGGTCTCATCACCACTGTCACAGGACTCTGAGTGGGGCCCCAGGGAATACCGTGGTCCTATATGGGAGATCATCACCGGTCTGGCCCTTTCCCTTGCAGGCAATGACATGTTCATGATGATGCACCCCACTTCCGTGCAGGTGCTCAAGGAGATCACCCAGACCCTTTATGGCTCTATTGAATCAAAAGCAGTTGATATCAGCAACTGGATCGGAGCGGAGGTGTGAAACATGAAGATCAACAGTCCGCTTGAAGCATATAAATATCTGCCGGGTACTAACTGCGGTGAGTGTGGTGAACAGACCTGTATGGCCTTTGCTGCACACCTGATCGACCGGTCCAAGAAACTCACAGACTGCACACCCATGCTTGAAGAGAAGTTCAAAAAGAAGTTCAAGGAACTGCAGGCACTTCTCGCTCCCGAGATCCGTGAAGTGGAGATCGGTGTGGGCGAAAAGGCAGTGAAGATCGGTGGGGACGATGTCCTATACCGCCACAGGCTCACATTCTTCGACCCAACGGCATTTGCCTATGATGTATGGGACACCATGCCTGAAAATGAACTTGTGGAGAGAGTAAAGAAGATCCAGGACTTCAAGAAATTCTACGTAGGCAACTTCCTCACACTGGACATGGTAGCTGTCAGGTGCGTCTCCAAAGACCCAAAGAAGTTTGCCGATGCCGTTAAAAAGGTCATTGGGACCACTGATCTGCCGCTTATCCTTTGTTCCTTCGATCCTGAAGTACTAAAGGCCGGTCTTGAAGTGGCAAAGGACAAAAATCCATTGCTATATGCCGCAAACAAGGATAACTGGCAGCAGGTTGCAGATCTTGCACTTGAATACAATGTTCCTGTTACATTGTTCTCACCCGATGACCTGGACACGCTCAAATCCCTTGCAGTGACCTTTGCAAAGATGGGGACAGAGAAGCTGGTGCTTGACCCGGGTACATTCCCTGCAGGCAAGGACCTTAAAAAGACCTTCACCAATTTCCTGAAGATCAGAAGGGCAGGCGTTGAAGGTGACAGAGATATCGCCTATCCTATAATGGCAGTTCCGCTCACTGCCTGGATGGTGCAGGATGACGCTGTCAGCGCCTCATACTGGGAAACCGTTATCGCATCCATATTCACCATAAAGTATGGCGATGTAATGATAATGCACAGCATCGAGCCCTATGCTCTGCTTCCGCAGCTGCACATCAGGGACACGATCTACACTGATCCCAGAAAGCCTGTGAGCGTGCAGCCCGCCATGTACAAGGTAGGTACTCCGGACAAGGATTCACCTGTGCTGGTCACGACCAACTTTGCCCAGACCTACTACACAGTGGAGAGTGACCTTGCTTCCAGCAAGATCAATTGTTTCCTCTGGGCCATAGATACAGATGGTATCGGGGTGGAAGCTGCAGTGGCAGGCGGTCAGCTCACGGCAGCCAAGATCAAGAAAGGCATAGAGGATTCAGGTTTCGATCTGAAGAACGATACAACCCACAACACCATAATCCTTCCGGGACTTGCGGCACGTCTGCAGGGTGACGTGGAAGATGAAACCGGTGCAAGGGTAATGATCGGACCTGCTGATTCTGGTCGTCTTCCGGGCTGGATGGAAAAGAACTGGCCTCCAAAAGCAAAGTAAAAAAGTAAAGTAAAGTAAAATAAGGTGTCCGCATTTTGCGGACCCTATGATCTATTTTTCTTACAGGATCAGAAAGGATTTATCCAGATTCTTTATACGAATCTACCTGTTTCCACCCACTCCTTTTTGAGCATAGACCAGAAATCCATTGCTAGCTCCTCTAATATATACTTGTATGGAAGCCAACCGTATCCCTTGTCTCCCCAGTCCTCACCCCATGAATTCCTGATAAGAAGAGCACCTGTACTTTCCTCTTCGGAGATCGTGTTCTTTATTACCATGTTATCATCATATCCCACTGCAACTATTGCGTGTCCTCCAAGCACTCTTTCAGTATCGCATGGGAAAGGGATCTTTCCCGATTCATTTGCCTGCCTTATTGAATCAAAGACCGTGAAACCGAACATAGACGGTATACCAAAAGCTAGAGATTTCTTGACACTTCCAAGAATGTCTTCTTTTGAAGTGTTTGCAGGGTCATGTCTGAAATATCTGATAGCTTTATAGTTCCCTGCGAATGAGTAACAAAATGGAGTTGGCTCTATATCAAAATCAGGGTCATTATCAGTATAAGGCCAGTATTTCTCAGGAGGAGCGCCAAACAGGACTAGTGCTCCCATAGTAGTTCTGAGTTCTGCCCCGCTGTCTCCTTTCCAGCCGCCGAGAGTTCTTGTGGTCTTGTAAATGAACAGCCTGGAAGCATCCAGATATTTTCCATATGATCTTTTTTCAAAATACTCTATGATCCCTGCCGCCGCATTAGCTGTACAAGATCCTAGCTCCATTTGGTTTTCAACATCCGGACACCACTTCCTGAGATCTTCGGTTTCCGGAAGATCGAGTTTTGCTCTTTTCTTCAGACTGAGGGAAGATAGGAACTTCTGCATCTCTTTTGACTCGGTTTTCTGCATCTCCTTATGTTCGACCGTATAATCCCTAAGACTGGGACGGTCTGGGATCCAACCCATTCTGCCATATTTCTTAACTAATGCCATTTTCTTAACCCCCTTTTACATTACAAATAATGGTGAAGTGATAACTACTAAGAAGTAGAACCTGATCACCATCAAATTTGATCCTATAATCATTCTATATTTCCCAATAATTCCCCTACAGCACTCTGAAAAAATTCCAAACACCTGGTAATATGCTTGTCATATCAATTGACTAAAACCAGATGCTTACCAGAACCTGCTATAGCAATCTCTATAGCAAGATCTGAAACAGTACAATCCCAATCCCACTAGTTTACTATCCCAATATAAATAACACATCATGAAATATATACTTTATGATATGCTTTTATCTTCAGAACTTCACAGAGTAACACGAAAAACTCCCGTCTTGTTGAATATAAAAATCATATTCAATTGATCCTATGCTCTAAGCAACGAAGCACAATAAAAAGAGTAACTAGCGAACATTAGCATGACTTTCATTGATCGCTGAGATAACCAACAAAACCTCGATATGCTCATAGAATAGTGTCAGGTCTCTGAGAATAGAACACAACATAATTATAGTACTTGTTTGTTGTCTTATTTGGTTTTTATCATGTCAGAGATAGTTCGCCACAAAAACAGTATTGAATTAACAAAAGACTGTAAGCACTGCGTCATTCTCGGAACCGTTGAGGATGTAGCGGATGAATATATCTTAAAGCTTGCACAATGGGCTACATCTCTATGGGATTATGAAAAAATAAAAATGTGGAAAAAATCCGATACATTGGCACCCGGCTATTATATAAGGATGGCCGAGAAGGGAACATACAAAGTACATGTGCTTGATGAAAGCATGATGAAAGACCTGTTTGACGGTGCACGGAAAGACAGTCCTGCAAGACTAAAGGATTGGGAGAAGAAAGAGCTCGTTGCCTATGTGGACTGGTATGTGGATGATATCTGCTAGTTGCGTCAGAAATTAATATCGTCCACACACGTAAAATACTCGACCGTCTTGAACCATTTTCTGCTAAGTTCAGAGGAATTGATGCTGACTGTTCCTTCTGATGCTGCAATATCTTTCTTTTTTCGTATAATGTTCGTGGGCCTGACCTTCCCAGCAGTGTTTTCCATTAATACGACACATCCTCAAAATTGTTGTTCTGACTAACTTCATTTCTGCACTTCACTTACCAAGTATTCCACCGATCATGAAACGGTAGGTCTCCATATCTTCAGTGGTGAAGGAACTTTCAATACGACCATTGATTATTGCGTGGAAACCATTTGTTTCACCACACTCTAATTTTTCCATTTTTACTCGCTTTTTCATTTATTTGCTCCAATTGTCTTTATACGTCCTATAGTATGTGGAAAGGGCATATATATTTTATCAAAATATTCTATATATTTTTTAAAAAAACATACGTGCTATATATGAGTATATTCATGGCTGCAATGAAAATAGAACAGTTTTGATGGAAAGCTATAGTTAAATTTACAGAACTTCTACCGCTGATATAACATATGTTTTTATATCGTTATGCCACAAAATATCTTTCGCTAGGTAGCTGAAGGAGGAAACAGTATGAGCAAAGTATTTTTTAGATCTGCTGCAGATGTAGGACCGACAAATACCCAGATTGACCAGATAAAGGAACTTTTCAGGAAAATAACTGCGGTTGAGGAAGGTGATCTTGTAGCCATCAAGATACATCCCGGAGAATACGGTAATACCACATATGTGCGTCCCGTCATAGTCCGTACGATCGCAGATCTTGTAAAAGAAGCCGGAGGAATACCATTCATTACAGATACCACTGTCCTTTACGGTGGAAAACGGTTCAACGGCGCTGACATGCTCTGGACCGCAGCCGTGAATGGCTTTACGTTCGGTAGTATGAACGCACCGTTCATTTCTGCAGATGGCCTGCTTGGGGATGACAGTGTGAAGGTACCCATAGGAGGGGAATATATAGACGAGATCACAGTAGCTTCTTCCATTGCAAAGGCTGATGCGATGATCATGATCTCACATTGTAAAGGCCATCCTGCATCAGGTTTCGGTGGTGCTGTGAAGAACCTGGGCATGGGATGTCTGGACAAGGAAGGCAAAGCAAAAGTGCACGCACCTGGTAAGCCGGACATTGATATTGAAAGCTGTACTGGCTGCAGCAAATGCATAAAAACATGTCCTTGGGATGCCATATCCCTGGAAAATGGCAAAGCTGCTGTCAATAAGGATCTTTGCAAAGGAGAATTATCATGTCTGGAATCATGCAGATTCGGAGCCATAGCACCTCCTGAGAACTGTACCAATGAAATACAGGCCCGTTTAGGGGAAGCTGCTTTGGGACCAGTCAAGCTCCTGCCCGGAAAGATAGGATATATCAACTGGGTATTTGATCTGACCCCTGGATGCGATTGTTTCAATTTTTCTGCTCCCGCTTTTGTAGGAAATGTGGGTATGCTTGCCTCAATGGACCCTGTTGCCATTGACAAGGCCAGCCTTGATCAGATCAATAAAAAAATAGGTGAAGAGGGCTGCATACACTCCATTAAGGATGTATGGGGTATTGATCCGATGATACATCTGGAATACGCTGCAAAGATAGGGGTTGGCAGCCTGGGATATTCCTTAGATATTTGAAATTCAACCTTTTTTATGAGCAGGGTTTATTATTTATACAACTTCCCACTATTTTTATAATGGGTGTTAGCAATTGAGTGAGGGTGCACATGGATGTGTCCATTTTATAAATGGATGATCTGTTTACCATTACAAATTGTTCATTGAGTGGAACTGCTACCTTCCTGTTGCAACAGCTACAAAAAAATACAGGGGTATGTGAATGAAAGAACTATACGATAAAATGGCCAAAGAAGCCATGGGTGCACAGAGAGCTGTAGTGAATACTATCAATGCAAAGAGGGGAACCACATTCAAGGTAAAGGATGCACAGCCTTATGTCGATGCTGTGAATAAAATGGAACCCATGGGCGAACAAGCCAAGTCGGTCTTTGCCCTTCATATGGATTCGGTTAACACACATTTCAACGTGCTTACCGGGCTTACTGACACTGTCAGGCCAGAAGATGATCCTTTTGTGGAACATTACCAGACACCGCCTATAATGGAGATCCTGTATGAGGAAGACCCTGCTTTCAGAAAATCCGTTGAAAAGTTCGTGGATGAGATAGGAAGGTCTGAAGCCCTTATTGGAAAAGAGTCAGTGCGCAGGTATGGAGGGTTCTATGGACCCACTTGTGTGG
>CALBTS010000924.1 GCA_937968035.1 uncultured Methanomethylovorans sp. | reverse complement strand
GGGGCAGGGTCCAGATGCAGTGAAGATGATCCGGCAGAACCACCATGGCATCAATAACAAAAGGATGTTTTTTCATCACATATTTCATTGCCTGCCCCAGCAGTTCCACGTTTTCCGGGGCAGAAAACACCTTTTCCCGCCCGAACGTTACTACCGTGAAAAAATAAGTTCCTCCTGCAATCTTTGCCCGACGGTACCGCATATCTTAACCGTTTCATCATGGTTCGTTAATTTGTGTTATCCATTTTCCCATCTGCCCGGTGCCGCCCCATGTGGTCCCGTCCCCAAAGTTAGGTTGAACGCAGCGAAACCTAACATTTAACCAGGAGCATTCATCAAACGATCCATGTTCATATAAATTTGGCTCTCCGAGTTTTTCCGTGGTTGACATGCACTCTAATTTGTAATAATGAGGTCAGCCCCTAAAGTGTCCAAAAGAATCCGTTGTCTAAGATGCTGGATGTTAAATATTCCATAGCATCGACGTTTTACGACCTTGATTTTATTGTTAAATCCTTCGACAAATCCACTGGTGGTGCGGTTGTTGAAATAATTAGCAATATGTGATTGGAAAGTATTCAGGGTCTTCAAAAAGGCGTCATAACACTTCAAACCGCTTTGCGTAACCTTTTCCTCCCATTTCTTAAAGGCAACTATGGCCTTCTGTTTTGTACAGGATTGATCAAAAATGTCTGTCAATGTATTCCTGAGTTCATAGGCTTTCTTTAAATCCTGGCTATGGGAAAATGCTTTTTCTAAAACAGCATTCTCGTTATCATTCAGACAGTCAGGATTCTTTCTAAATGCCCATAATAGCCCTTTGAGTTCTTTATAATCAGACTCATCCAACTCATTTTTTAAGCGTTTTTGCTCTTTTTTTCGGAGTGTATCTGCTCCTTTCCGATAAGCTTGGGCCACATGAAATCTATCGATCACTATTTCCATATTTTTACCAAGAGCTTCCTTTACTGCATTCAGGTAACCTTCATACATATCCGTGGCAACATCTTCAATAGTCGTTTGAAGTTCATCAGGGATTTTCTTCAAGAAAGCAAGTACGGTGGCTTTCTTACGATTAGGAAGCACCTCAATCAAACGGGTATTCCCTTCATAGCGTGAACTGACAATTACAACAAAATCTTGATGACCTTTCTTCAGTGAAATCTCATCCAGACCTAAAGTGCCAATGTGGGATATGTGATCCAGTGGGGCTTCACCAAAAAATGATTGCGATAGCATTGATTCCACATGCTTTTCACCTAATCCTTCTTTCAGGCAAACATCCTCGACTGTACTGTTTATCAAGCACTTCAGGACATGATCCCTATATGCCGTTGTGTAGGATTTCCCGGGAACACGCCATAGGTATCGTTCTGTTGTTGTCGGTTCGTTATCGCATTCTAAGCATTGAGTGCGACGTGGCCGAATTTTTAAATACACTTTTCGTCCAAGAATCGGCAAGTGCCTAATCGTTATCCATTCATCATAACCGATGAAGAGTTGAGTTTCTCTTCCACATTTTCTGCAGATGCCCTTTTTTTTCGTACTCTGAAGTTCAATGACATAGTTTCCTTTGCTATCGCGGGATACATTCAAAATTTCAACATCAGGCAACTCTAAATCTAATTCAATCCCCATATGACACTGTTCCATTTGTTGTGAATAAAAAGTCGACTATTGTCTCCGAACTAAACTCAAATTACAACCACGGAAAATATCGGAGAGCCAGAAAATATAAGGAGATAGCCATGACCAAGAGATCTAAAAATAGCACATTAATC
>CALBTS010000923.1 GCA_937968035.1 uncultured Methanomethylovorans sp. | reverse complement strand
TCTCCATATTGTGACTATAACAAAATGACCCGTCTTCACCTTAATTTCGGAGAGAAATGCAATATCGCATGTATTATGTGTAAACAGCCCGCCAGATACAAGGTGGACAAGGAGATACTGAACCCATCTGTTTTAGTTGCAAACATCGATATATCTCCTTTCCAAGAGATTGTGATACAGGGAGGTGAAACCCTGTTTATCCCTCAGTGCATAGAATACATGGACTATCTTGCTTCACAGGGGAAAAAGTATACTGTTCTGACAAATGGAACTCTAATAGACAATGTAATGGCAGAAAAGTTATCTCTAGAAGCAGCTGTAGTAAGTATTTCAATCAATGCTGCAACTAAGGAAACCCATGAAAAGGTGAACCAAGGTTCTAAATGGGAAAAAGTAATTTCAAATATTAAAAATCTAGTTGATTACAGAGATAAAAATAAAACCAGTTTAGTTATATATGGACGAATGACTCTGACCACTCACTCACTACATGAGATACCAATGTTTTTAGAAAAATACAGGGAATTTGGTTTTGATAGAATTAATTTTGGTTTTGATAAAAACACAGTTCCTACTTATTTGCAACAATATCCTGAGTTTAATCGTATGCTTTCAAAGAGCGTTCAGGAAAAAATCAAAAATGCAGATTGTACTAAAATAGACACTCTGCGGCTTGAACAATTAGGGCTTCTAGACTAATTTTTGTCTTCTTAAAGTTTCAAACGTTGGCAATTATACCCAAAATAAAAATTACAGTCCCATATTAGTTGGTAAAGGAAAACGCTGATCCCCTTATCCTTTATTATAGAAGGATAATGCCTTGTTTTCACTCCTTTCATGTATTTTCCAATAGAGTTCACATTAGTATTAACATAAATGTGTCCGAGGGTCTCAGCGCTCTTTCTACACCCCCTACCAATTCTTCGTGCTGCTTTAAGGTCATGTTTAAGTTTCTCACAGTCATGCTGGACTAGAGCATCATTCAAAAACGCAATATCTAAGCATGCCATTTTTATTCTATAGTCCAGATCTGCATCAACTGCAAAAGGAACATTCTCATTAAAAAGAAAACCACCCACGTCAGGCAGAATATCTTTTCTGAGACCAACTCCAGGAGTGTAAACAACAGGTAGTGAATTTACAAAATTTCTTGCCTCAGACACCTGTTTCGATAATATGACTTTTTTGCATGATTTAAATATAAGCTTGGCACGTGCTACTTTGTATTTATCCAGTGCTTCGTTTATTTTCCTTATACATCCTGGATAAAACACTGTATCTGAGTCCGTAATTATTACTTTCTCGGTTTTGGCAGCCAAAAAACCAATGTTTGATACCAGAGAAAGATTTCCCGGAGGAGAAACATAGCAAGATATGTTCATTTGTTCGAGTTGATTCTTTAAACTATCATTTTCACCTAATACAACGATGATTGCCACATCTTGATCAATGCTCTCAATACAGTCAAAAACCCTCTTATCTTCTTTGCATCTTATTATAACTGATAATTTCATAAAATAAAAGTATTTTAATAATATATCTACCTAACTCCAGAGGAGTGTGGTAATTAACCTATTATTATGGGTTTGCAAGAATAGAAAATCCTTCATCTAGATATGTTTTTGGTACCCATCCAGTCAACTATCTCTTTTCAGTTACCGAGTAATATTCAAAAGCAATTCCCGGCAATATCTCATGTTGATAGAACTTCCATAGTACAGACTGTTGAAAGAGAACAAAATGCATGGATATATGATATACTGATTAAAATGCTTGAGTTAGGTTGCTATCCTATTTTATTGAACACATCTTTCAATATAAAGGGAAAACCTTTGGTAACAAGGTACACAGAAGCTTTCAGGATTTTAAGAAAAACTGTTCTTACTCATATTCTGCTTGAGAATAAGTTAATCCAGAAATGTGATATTGAGTAAAAATATACAAACTGCTGACCTATTTTTTCTTAGTATACTTTAATATAAGGACATAAAAGGTTTTTCTTTCATATACCTTGAATAACCATTTTTCCAGGACTTGGTTTGAGGCTCACCATCTACTTGCATTCTATTTTGAGGTTGTACAAACTTTTGATTTAAAAAATGGCCACAAAATGCACATAGTTTTTCTTTCATAATCACTAGTTGTTCTTCATTAACAGGCAATTGCTTCAGTCCTATATCAAAACCAAAGACTCTATCGATGGAACCTGCGACAGCACAATGATAAAACCCGTATCTGTTCAGACCGATACCACATTCCTCAGTTATCCAGCATGCTTCTCTGTAATCGTCAAATGAGTTTTTTGCAGAATCCTTTGGTGCAATATTAAAGGGTTCAAACTTGCTGTTAAACTGAGATGTCTTTCTAGTGTTCTTTATTTCAATATTTGATGGTGTTGAAAAAATAGCCTTGTTGACATCTGGACCATAACCATTTGTCACAATCTCAATAATAGTATTTTCATTCTGCAGTTTATAATCACTTAAAGCAGCAAGTATTCTCTCAATATCTGGATGGGTGTAAGGCTCTCCTCCTAGTATCCTTATTCTTCTCCATTTGCGGCCCAGATCCTCCGACTCGTTGAGGAATTGATTGATTTGTTGAAAACTCATGTGGCTTTCTTCAGGTGCCTGCCTGCAAGACCTATCACAATTGTAGCACATTAGATTGCACTTGAAAGTTATATCAATTTCAATTAGATCTAATGATGTTTTAAAACCTCTTTTCTCTACAAATGTAAAAATCTCTCCCTCCTTCAATTTTGGTTCTCACAATTAATCACAATCTGCTTGCTTAACGTGGTCAAACGCTCCTGTAAGGTTCTTTTTTCTGTCACAAAACCATCCAAGAATCTTATCTTTGAAGGGATTGCACTCAGAAGTAAAGGGGAAAGAAAACGAATCATATGGTCATGAGTGACTATAAGAGACCTTTTAGATTTTCCCTTTTCGATTCGTTCTAAAATTTCAGTCAATAGCAAGTAGGCCACTTCAGGGTAGGGCAGTACAACGGATTCAGGAATCTCTCCATTGAACCATTTTTCAATAAGGTTTACTCTCCCAAACCTTTCTTTTAGTATGATCCATGTATCATAATCTTTGATAGTGACTTTTCTTAAAACAGAGAGTTCCATTATCTCACATGGTGATAAATTGAATTCCTGGATTTTTTTAGCTGTCTGGAAAGTTCTCAGGGTTGGGCTTATTAGAATAAGATCAATTGCTATGGATGAATTCTTTCCACACAAAGTATTATGTAATAGTCCATTTTCTCTTAATGGCAAATCATCTGGGTACTGTCCATCCAATGAAGTATCACTTTCTTTCGTCTCAGCATGCCTTATAAATATTATTTCATTTCCTTGATGTGACTCTTGCAAGAGTTCACTGAACGGTTTCAATATTGCAAGATTCTCTGTCTTATTTCCCGAATATGCCTTTTTTGTCAGCATGAACTGAAGAGTATCACGGTTCTTTAAGTAATGTTCTTCATTCCTAATATGTGATGGTTGCCAGAAGTATACTGGAAACTTGATGTGCACAGGGTTTTGTGCCATCTCTGCAATTGGAATCATGTATGTAAGCTCTGTGAATTTATCTATCCAATGTCCATCTTTCTTAAAGTCATTTTCATCAATTCTATCAAAAAGATGTTTTCGAAACGTCCTAAGATGCATCCAGACGTCCCCCCCTCTTTTGTTTCGGGGATTCTTAAAATCTGGTATATAGGGAATTATGCCTTTCTCAGAACGCCACGCTGTTCCGACTGTCATGTCGGCACCTTTTACATAATGACGGTTTAAGTCCAAAAGTAGATCTTTTGATAGTAACATATCGTCTGAATCTAGAATAATCATCACCGAGTCCGGGTTTGAACAAAAATGACGGATAGAATTGTTTATGTTTTCAAGTACTCCTTTCCTCTCCCGATTATGGATTAAAGTTACTTTGTCACGATGTCCGGCTGTAAGAAAAGATATAAACTCAAACAGGCAGTTCTCTGAGGCATCATCTACTATAATTGCACCCCAGTCTGTCTGGTTTTGCCCCAATACAGACTGCCAGCATCTTAAAAATTTAGATGGAGAAACATTTCTTCCACATATCACAAAAACAAATTTTTCATTTCTTTTTGGTATATTCCATTTATCAAAATCATAAATTAGGTCCACATTTTCATACAGATCGGAAGAGCACACGTCTGAACTCCAGTCACCGAATACGATC
>CALBTS010000922.1 GCA_937968035.1 uncultured Methanomethylovorans sp. | reverse complement strand
AAAAACGTATGTAACATCTAAATATGTATGTGAAATTGAAAACTGAATGAACATCAGTTTTAAATTTTCATATATCTGGGTATTAACAATTGTAAATTTGCTTTAGACCATATATAGGTAATTAAAGCAGCAACTTATCTAACAAAAAGAAAAAAGGGAAGGAGAAAATGAATTCTGTTTATGCTATAGTTGTTGGCATCCTGTTGGGAATAATGATATTTGCCCTGAAAACGGGCGTAGGATGTGGTTTTTCCAATATCCACAGAAGAGATGTGTTGATCATTGCTGCAAGTTACTTTGTCATTTCCGTAATTCTTGGCGGCCTTATAGGAATGGTGGATCAGTCCAATCTGGATGTGATAACCAGCATGGGCATGACCCTGCACGTTGTTGTGGCCTTGCTCCTCATAGGTGCAGGGATATACACTCAGAAGAAGTGGTCATGTGGACATGACGTTACCAGACGCACTTTCCTTTTTATATCAGTTCCATGTCCTGTGTGCCTAACTGCTCTCTTTGTATCCAGTATGATACTTGCATCCACACTTGGATGGAGCGGGCTTAGAATTGGAGCATTGGTAGGATCTGTCTTTTTCATCACAGTCATATCTTCCACGTGGATATTCCGGAAAATGCATCGTACACCGGAAGACCTTGGGGCAGTGATGATGTTCCTGGGTATATTCTATCTGCTTGGTTCCATGCTCGTACCTGCTTACATAAAGTCAAAACAGCTTAATATACCTCCGACAGGGGGAGAGCTGGATATCATTCCCTTACTTGTGCTTACCGGATTAGTTATATGTGGATATGTTATTGGAAGCCGGAGAAGTGTATAAACATGACTATTACTTCCTCTATATTTTCTATACTCTATACTTTCTCATCCTCTTTGCTGTATCCTGTAGTTATTATCCTGATACTTATGTCTCTGCTTTCTCTTATTATGATAGGCGAGTTCCTATCCGAATATGCAAAAAGGAGTAGGGACACCAATAATCTGGAAAGTGTATGTCTTGAGGTACAAAATAGTATCAAAGAATCCAACTATAATTTTGCTGCAGAGGCTCTGCGAAAAATAAAACAGAATTTTATAGTTACATCTTTTGCACATGCTGCAGCCGGTCATCTGGAAAAGAACAGAGTACCTGCAATTGAGTGGCTTTCCGAGGAATATGAAATAAAGATGGCAAAAAAACTTGAGCAGACACGTATCATATCAACTGTCGCACCTATGCTTGGGTTGATGGGTACCCTCATTCCTCTGGGACCTGCCCTTATTGGCTTATCTCAGGGTGATATTGTGCAGCTTGCCAATAACTTGATGATAGCCTTTGCAACTACAGTTGTAGGCCTTTTTGCAGGCAGTATCTCTTATGTGCTCACGCAGGTAAGGAAGAGATGGTACTGGCAGGACATGGCAGATATCGATTACATCCTCGATAGCCTGGAGGCAAAGGAATGAAACAGAAACGTTTCAGGAGAACAGGTCTACTCTATGATGCCGATGAGGTCAATCCTCTAACAGGTGTTGCAAATCTTTTCGATATAGCCATGGTATTCTCTGTGGCCTTGCTGATCGCACTGGTCATGTCTTATCAGTTACCTGAACTGCTTAGCAACACCGATGATATAACCATTGTGAAGAACCCCGGTCAGGAGGATATGAAGATCATCATAAAAGAAAAGGGTCAGCCTATCGAAGTGATGAACCTTACCGACCAGATAGGTGGAGGCACTGGCGATGTTCTGGGCACAGCATACAAACTGGCGGATGGCAGAGTTGTGTATGTGCCTGATGATGGGAACGAAAGTACTACCTAATCGATTACAAAAAGTGGAGTATAACAAAAAAACAGAATGCTGAATGTATAATGCACTTCGGTACCGCCGCCAAGCAATGTATCCGAAGTGCTCAGCACACGTTATCGGGGGATAACATGCAACGGAACTATATATTGACAATAGTATTAAGTGTATTGTTGTTAGCATCGCTCACAACAGTGGTATCGGCAGCCGGAGAGAAAATAAACATAACTTACATCGCGTACACGCCAAGTGATGCGTTACAGTCTGCAAGTCAGACAAATGTGTACAGCGCATATATAGATTTCACATATATTCCAGCATACAATGCTTCATATTCTGCAAGCGATGAACTGCTCTCTGCGGTTGGAAGCGGATTTTTAGGAACTCAGGATGTCATATTCTGTGATATGGTAGGCAGTAAGGTCTACAATTCCAACAACGGAGCAGTAAATGCTACCCTGCAGGCAGCACACGACAACGGTGCTTCATTGCTGAGCATACGTACAAGCAGTGCACCTTCATATTTTGATTATGTTTCGGATGGTGATGGCAACGATACTATCTGCAC
>CALBTS010000921.1 GCA_937968035.1 uncultured Methanomethylovorans sp. | reverse complement strand
ACTTGCGTCGCTCCCCAGTTAGGACTTGAACTGAAAGCTTCCCCAAAATACTTGGCCGTATTTTTAAAACCATCCCCAACCTCCCCTTTTCTCAGGTCAGGTTAAGGTATCAAAACTGACTCCTGGGGTAAGATCTCCTGCCTGGATGGGGTCTGGTTAGGGTCGAGGGAGGATCGAAGATTTGGACCAACCAGAATGTGAAAATTAATCAAGCTTTCATGTTTGTTTAATTTTCATAATTCCCTTCACCATAAAAGCCAGATAGTTTTACCAAATCAGCCAGTTAGGTTCGTGAAGTATGTTTTACTAAAAAATTGACATTAATTATAATTTTTCAGAAATACTTATGATATTTGATACAGCAATATTCCCGTCTGTAAAGTTTTGAGTAACCTTAATAATAAAACCATGAGAAAAAGGAACTTTCATCTTGTAATTATTGTTGGATCAATCTTGATTTTGTCATTAGGACTATCGTCGTGTAGCACTTCAAAAAAAGCTGCAATTGCCTGTCCAGATATTTCAATAAATAAAGGTTATAAATTATCAAGTAATCATAAGAATAATAATTTGTTGGCATTTAAAAGAACTAAACCAATTAGACACACTAAAAGTTCCCTAGGAAAGAATCCGTCAATAGATAAAAGAATATTCAATAATTCTAATTTAACCGATTTTAGTAGGGTATCTGAGATAGAAAATAATCAATATCAGAATACACATGAACTTTCGGAATTAATGATTGCTTCCATTGATAATAAATTAATTCTGCCAAGAGTAACAACTGTTATCACTCCAATTGAAACGGTTGAAAGGACATATCAACAAGAAAGATGTGATACAATTATCTTAAAATCAGGAAGAAACCTGGTTGGGAAAGTAGAAGAAATAGGACTTACTGAGATAAAGTACAGGAATTGTACCAATTTAAATGGCCCGATTATTTCAATTGCAAAATCAAGTGCTTCAGTAATATTGTTCAGTAACGGAAGTCATGAAATATTCACAGTGGATGATCCAGCTTTTCAAAGCAATAATGCGACAAATACTGGAAATACCGATGAAAGACAAGTTGAAGGATTTGGTATTGCGGGTTTGGCTGCTGGTGTTGTTGGTTTATTTATTGCAGGTATACCTCTTGGTGCTGTAGCAATTGTTTTCGGTGCCATAAGTCTTTCTAGGATAAACAAGAACCCTAATAAATATAAAGGAAAAGGATTAGCCATCGCCAGTCTTATATTAGGTCTTGTTGATGTAGTGGCTCTGTTAATTTTACTAGCGGCAGTATAAGTCTATAATGTCATAAGCCCGCCTAATAACTGGACATATTTTTAAAACCATCCCCAACCTCCCATTTCTCAGGTCAGGTTAAGGTATCAAATCTGACCTCAGAAGAGAGATCTCCTTGTTGGATGGGGTCTGGTGAGAGTCGGGGGAGGATCGAAATTCTGGGCAATCCAGATTGAGAGAAGCTGTTGGAGTCTGCAATTGATGACTGACCGAATTATATTATAAGAATTCCCGTAGAATGAATTACCTTTATTCAATCAACTAACAATCAAATGCTAAGTGAAAGATTATTCGAGGACATTCTCGTCAAGTACCCCGAACTTATCGAGGACAAGGTTAAATATATTGGCAGACAGGTAAATTATTTCGGGAAAAGAATTGATATTCTATTTGAGGACAGGTATAACGAAAAATTAATAATCGAGCTAAAAAGGGGCAACCTTAAGAGGGATGCCTTGAGTCAAGTATTAGAATACGAAGGATATATTCTTTCAGAAAAAGATCCAAGCGCCAGGGTAATGATAATTGCAAACCGTATTCCTTTTAATTTAAAAAAAGCGATGGATCACCATGGGATTGAATACAAGGAGATAACTCAAAAACATTTAATAGATCGGAAGAGCGTCGTGTAGGGAAAGAGTGTAGATCTCGGTGG
>CALBTS010000920.1 GCA_937968035.1 uncultured Methanomethylovorans sp. | reverse complement strand
AATGAACTTTATTATTAACGGGTTATCCTTTATTTAAAAGGGTTACACTCAAATGTTTTCATTTATGAAAGAGTCAGCATTTTTTATTATGGAGAATTCGTGTTGATTGACTTTCAATTGGGAAGATTGGTAATATCCCATTCAATGAATGGGATAACAATTTTCCTTGCCTCGAAAAAAAGGATTCGTATCGTTCTTAATAAAGGTAATAAAATCAATGTATATTTCAACCCAAAGATGTTTTGATCTTGATGAGGTCGTGAAATCATTCGAAGTTGCTTTGCGAAGTTTTATAGCAGAAACAATGATAACAAAGTATCCTACCTGTAATGATTTTAAGGTATCTGTAGATGTTTTGGATTCAAAATTCACATCTTGTTCTGTAATATTTTCCCCAAAAAACCAAGCAAAAATTAAAAAATTATTATCCAACAGCCAAGAGCAATACTGCATTATTAAAAATTGTTATGAGTCCTACAAAAAGAAAGATTATAATAACGATGTCCCATATGTTTCAGCGTTAGTTGATTATGTTTGTTTGTTTTTTAATGACTGTTTTGTTGAAAAAAATATTCTCAGAGGTTTTGAACTGACTCCTGACACACTTTGATAAAATGGACATTCGAATATTATCTTTATAAACAGATGGTTAAGTTGGATCTTACATCCGGTATAAAAAGACATACCCTTGATTATCAAGGCTTTTGGGCGAACCTGAATGTCCATTTTTTTATATCAATAAAATCAAATGTTTATGAACGATTTTGGGGAAACGTGTCAGGAGTCAGTTGAATCAGTAGAAAAATTTTATTTTAATTTTAATGAGTATTTGTCAGTAAGAAACTCTTTATCCCACCCAGCGTCAACTAAGATTTTAACGACAGAAGCTATCTCTGTTTTGAGCTTTGTCAAAAAATTTTGCCAGAATGTTGATGATGTATATTTTTGGTTTATTGATAAAGAATCAATACTTAAACAAATAAAAGAGTTTCATATCTCTGACAACTTTGTACTTAAAAAGGAGAATTTGAGTGAAATAGTAGTATTGCAGGCTACCGACTTAAGCGATATGTGAGCGCCCAATGCCGTTGACTTAAGAAAAAAAACCCTAAAATCAAGCTGTTATGTCACATTTTATTAAATGTTTCACTGCCTTTCAAACCGATCCAGTAATTTTCAAAAATACCAAGATGTCTGAATATAAAGGTCATGGAAATTTCGAGAGGTTCACCCCTCCCTCACGCCTTGCTCAGATATAGAACCTTAACATATTGAAATGACGCGTCATTTTCTTAAGTCAACGGCATTGTGTGAGCGCCAGTATTGATTGATACAATACCTGTATTTTTAAACATTATGAATATTATAATTGACTTATAAATGAATTGAACACGTTAATGGTATTGTCGTAAATCACATATAATAATAAAAGCGATCCTATTATATAAAAAAAGAAACATTGCCAAAAAAAGAAAATCTTTATTGTCTCAAATTGCTTTCTAACATACCAAAATGCATCTCCTAATTTCTCTTCTCTAATTTTTAACTCATCGATTTTATCTAAACTATCTTCAACATATCCTTCAGATTTACAGAAGTCTTTATAAAAGGTATTTACTTTTAATTGTGCCTTATCGCTATTTATTGGTTTAATTGCCTCTTTTAAATAATACCTAAGCGTAATATCTTTTTTACCATCCGATAAATAATCACTAAAATTATTGTATTTTCTCAACAATTCAGGGCAAAAAATTGAATATAGTGTTTTACCAACAGCAAAAGATAGTGCAGAAAAATAGAAAATATGCCAACTAAAGGGAAGTTTTAAGTTTAAAGTTATATTATGGATTGCAATTTGATCAATTTTTTTGAAAAGGATAGTGCATATAGGAACAATTCCAACCCATGCATATGAAGATGTAAGATATTTATTTTTACCTAAAAATTCAATTTTTGACCACCCCATGTTCATACTTTTGATCCTCTGAAAATTTTCTACTTTTAAATCAATATGGTTCTAAATTATTCTCAGTCTAATTTTTTGAAAAGCCTTTTATATTGGACCGTTGAACTCACTAAAATCCAATATCATTTTGCATTACAAAAAATACTGAAATTTTAACCCGTTCTCAACCTTAAGGCTGTAAATAGTTAAGAGCCATATAAATCAATATTAACCAATCAAAATCAGTGATGTCCGGTTAGGTTTTTGCTTGCTTTAATTTTTTCCGATCTTTGAAAATATAGTTCCCGTTGGGATTACCAAGGCCCTGATTCTGGCCATTCATCAATTCGTTCAAAATTGTGGTCCTTAATTGTCGGATCCTTTTAATTGAAACCTTTTCATTGAACTGTTCCCGGCAGTATATGGCCATCAGCAAGTATGTGATAAGGCCTCCGAGTATCTGAACCATGAGCCCATACTCACTGCGGGCGATCAGATGGTAAACTTTTAAGTGTTCTTTCCACCATTTGAAAAAATTTTCAATGGTCCACCTGAGTTTATAAACACTTGCCACCTGTTCCGCCGTTAAATCATGTCGGTCTGTTGCGACATAATATTTAACCCCGGAAATCTCATAGCCGACCACCCGTACCGGATTCTTTGTCTGATTTTGATTTGGTGTACCAAGAAGCACTAAGTACTGATCTTCGTAAATATGTCCTTGGTTTCAGATTAATTCTCTCACTATAGTTCCGGTCATATGACTTGATACTTTAATGAATTTCATATAATATAATC